>NZ_JBFTSK010000012.1:0-175354 GCF_056399985.1 Chitinophaga sp. 01L420 | reverse complement strand
TTTCAGTACTACGCTGGCAAAAGTTGTATCTCTTTTGGGTAGCAGTTTCGATTGCATATCCAGTTTTACAGCAGGTAGTTGCTGCAGGGAAGTGAGATCTGCAAACGCTGTTTGCGGCGTAACATACCAGTTTGTTTTGGCGGTATCCAGCAGGTCCTGCCGGGATGATAGCACATAAAAGTTACGGCTCACCGTTTTATCCTTGTCTTGCAGTTGCAGATCCAGGTACCAGGTACCCGTGGCCGGCGATACCGGTAATGCGGGCAGGTGAATAGCATTTTGCGGCAGCAGGCCGGTGACCAGCGTATCTGTTTTATAAATAGTTTGCAGTGCTGCATCCAGCACATGAATACTGGCTTTCAGCTGACCGGTGGTATGACCAGTATTGTTGATTACATCTACTCCGCGGCGACCATAGTTCCAGGAAATATGCAGGGGCTCTCCTGCTTTACGGGCGCCGTAAAAGGCGGCAGTAGGCAGCAGGTAGTAGTCGTATAACTGCCACCAGAGCTTAGGCCAGGAAGAGTTGTACATCCATTGGATAATGCCGGTAGCGGCAGGACGGTTGGCCGTAAATGCTTCCAGCATGGCGCGCATACCTTCATAGTTGAGGTATTGTGCTTTGCGCAGGTAATCCTCCAGGCTAACGGCTTTGCCTAAACGTTTTTCCATGGCATTGTTGTAGTAGTCGAGGTTATGAAACTCCCCTCTTGCCGCATGATACATCCAGGCGCTGGAAATAGGCCATAGGGAGTCTGCCGGGATCATTTTCTGCAGACTTTCCAGCATGGGCACCTGTGGACCAGGACCTGTTTCTGTATTAAAGCCGAAGGCGCCGCCATTTTTATCATCGATGTACCAATAGTCCGGTGGCACATAATCGTAGGGGCCGCGCATTTTTACGGCAGCGGGTCCGGTGAGTGTGCTGGTATTATCGTGGGCGGAGCTCAGTGAAGGACGGGATGGATCGTATTGCCGCAGTATATCCAGGTATTGCTGTTCCAGCGCAGGGCGCGGGAGTTTATCGCTGCCATATACCCAAACGAATATGGAAGGATGGTTGCGCAACCAGATGATCTGGTCTTTCCAGGATTGTGCTGCAATAAATTGTTGTTCCGGTGTAATGATGCCGCCAAAGTCGTCTGCTTTTGTGCCCATGTAGTTATCCCATTCCCAGTGGGCGCTCCATCCTACCATGATGAGGATGCCTTTTTCGTCACACAGATCGTAGAGGTGCTCATTGTTGCCCCAGAAGCCTTCCATGCGGATGGTATTGAGATTCATATGAACGGCATAGTCGATACCGGCGCGTTCATAATCGGCGGTGGCGTTGAGCAGCATGGGATCTGTCCATCCGCCGCCGCGGATCAGCAATTTGCGGCCATTGAGGATATAGCCCCGATGTCCGTCGGCGTTGATATAGTCAGATACCTGCCGGATGCCGAATCTTGTTTTTCGTGTATCCGTTATCGTATTACCTGTTTTAAACTGCAGCGACAACTGGTACAATTCCGGTTTACCCAGGTCACGGGTCCACCACAAGCGGGGATTCCGGATAATCAGCGCCGGGTATTGCAGAGGTGTGAAGGTAAGTTGCTGGTGGCTGTTGGGGGTTAAGGTAATTTGTTGGGAAAAGTGGATATCGTCCCCGATATGTCCTTCCAGCGTACCTGTAACCGGCGTATTACTTTCATTGCTGAGCACTGCACTCACGGTAACGGATGCACGTTTAAAAGCCACCGTATCCACCGTTGTTTGTACAAATGGTTGTGATATGGTGACGGGGCCACTTAGCAGCAGTTGTACATCACGCCAGATGCCCATATTTTTATCAGGAGGTGCGGGATTCCAGTCTACGAATCCGAGTGTAGGCTCACCGGGCGCCGGCGCCGTCACCTTTATCGCCAGTACGTTGGTGCCGGCATGTACCAGTTGGCTCACATCAAATTTGAATCTGCGGAAACCACCTCTTACCGTATCTGTGGCCACCTGCTTGCCATTCAGCCAGATCGATGCGCGGTAGTTGATGCCATTGAAGAGGAGCTGTACCACCTGTCCGGGGGCCATGGCGGGTAATTCAAAAGTAGTGCGGTGCCACCAGGGATCTTTAAAGGGATCGGTGGCAATATGTTCCATATTGTTATGGAAGAAGATATCCTTGTAAACGCCATCTTCCACGAGGGACGCCATTACTGTTCCAGGCACTTTGGCGGGGTACCATTGCTCTGCGGAGAAGTTCATTGCTGTAATCTCTTTCCCTTCTTCCTTTACTTTAGCAGCAGACTGTATCTGCCATTTCCCTTCCAATGGCTGCCTGGCAGTAATCCATTGCTGGGCGCGTACGGGCAAAGCAAGGCTCATTAACAGCGACAGGTAATAGCCGTGTTTCATGTAATTAATATTTTTGTAATGAGGATGGATAAAAGAGGGAAAGGCAACTGCCTTTCCCTCTTCATTAGATGTGTATGATTAGTAGCCCGTATTCTGGATAAGCACAGCGGCGCCGTTCTTCACGCTCAGATCTATCTGGCGTTGTGGAATCGGGTATCTGACATTTTTGGCGCCAAAGTTACCGGTGGCAATATCGGTAGTAATTGTTTTCTCGTAGCTGAAGTAGCGGTTCAGCTCTGTTTGGGCAATGCCCCAGCGTACCAGGTCAAAGTAACGATGTCCTTCCATTGCCAGTTCCAGCTTACGCTCAAACTGAATGGCTTTCGTAGCCCATGCTTTGCCTTTTGCGGTAAAGGTACCGGTTGTATACGTGCTGATTTTGTAATTAGCCGCAGGGGTATTGGTGTACCCAGCCAATGGATGTTCCGGATCGATGTAAGTTTTTACCCAGCTCACCGGATTGGCAGCGCGTGCACGCACTGTATTTACATGTTGCTGCGCAATATTCAGATCTCCTACCTGCGCCTGGCATTCAGCCGCCATCAGGAGTACATCAGAGAAACGGATCAGTACATAGTTGATAGCATTTCCGGGTGCCCAGCCATTACCATCATAAAATTTATCCTGTGTGGCCTGCATGTATACATTTTTCACAGCGGAATAAGGGCCGGCAGAGTGCTGGTCACGAATCCAGTTGTTGCCCGGGTGATTACCCCAGTCAAGGAAAGGAATACCACGACGGCCCACGGTCCAGTCGAGACGAGGATCCAGGTTGCCTGCATCCGGTGTAAAGGCGTCATCACTGGCAATGCCCATATCATTTTCAACAGGGTGGCTGTTGAAATCATCGATATATGGCAGCCCGTTGGCATCGGTACGGAAAGAATTCACCAGGTCCTGTGTAGGCTGATAGAAACCACAGCAGCTGAAGGGGCCATTATACGGGTAATTCAGCATCTCTCCCTGGTTAGCATTACCAGTACCACCGGAGCCATCATTTGCGCTGTATTGAATAGAAAAAACGGCTTCGCTGTTATTTTCTGTAAAAGCATCGAAGTTATCATGGAACTTCTGTACCAGTTCAAAATGAACACCTTTGGCTGTTTGTCCGTTGGCAATCACATCTTCAAAAATGGGCATCGCTTCCACATACTTCTTCTCATAGAGATATGTTTTGGCCAGGTAAGCTTTGGCTGCCCAGCTATTGGCGCGGCCTATCACATCCTGTATCTCATTCAGGTTATCGGCTGCGTATTTGAAGTCAGCTTCAATCATTGGCCAGATATCCTTATCATTGGGTACTTTATAATCATCTACATTCAGTTTGGAATAACTCTCCGAATTCTCGTCTACCCAGGATACATGATCAAACATCTTTTTCAGATCTGAATAGAAATGTCCGCGAAGAAAACGCGCTTCTCCTGCCGCTTCTTTCTTTTCAGCTTCTGTCATGTCAGTGACGTTCTTTAACAGGTGCAATACGAAATTACAACGGCGCACACCTTCATAATCTACCCTCCATTTCTCGTTGAAGAAACCGTTGGTAGCGTTACCAACAAAAGTAGCTATCTGCAGGATAGCGGATGCATCACCGGGATCGCTCCCTTTGTGGGCATCACCACCGCATACGCTGCCATAGATCCAGTTATCAGGAGATACCGCATAACCACTGCCTCCGGAGAGATTGGTCAGGTCACCGTCCTTGAAATCCTGTCCGTCCAATGCACCATAAGCGCCGATCAGCAGGGCATTGACACCTTTTTTATTGGTAAGGGATGATTCTTCCAGGGAAGACTGCGGGGTACGTTCGAGGAAACTCTTACTACAACCAGACATCAGGGGAGTTGCAAAAGCCACACTCAGTAGTATATGATAAAATGATTTCATGATCATACTTTTTTAAATGAGCAATTGTTAAAAACCCAGGTTAATACCAATCAGGAACTGGCGTTGATTAGGATAAGCGCCTTCATCTACGCCGAAATCGGTAATATCTGAACCCCCAATTTCGGGATCCAAACCGGAGTATTTAGTGATGGTAAACAAGTTGGCTGCCTGCACGTAAACACGCAATTTTTCTATGCGTAAACGGCTAAGTGAACCTGCCGGGAAAGTATATCCCAGCTGCAGATTCTTAGCACGGAGATAGGAACCATTTTCCACCATATAAGAGTTAGGTACTCCCTGTGTGCTGGTAGATCCGGCCACTTCCTGTATAGGCGCTTTAGCGTTTTTATGATCTGGTCTCCAGGAATCATACAGCGCGGTTTTGCTCTTGGCACTTTCAAAAGAAGGGTAGAAATCGCGCCACCAGCGTATGTTGTTCCAGATCTGATTACCATGGGTACCGAAGAGGAACAAACTGAAATCAAAACCTTTGTAACTCACACCGATATTCAATCCATAAGAGAAATCCGGGTTAGGATTGCCGAGGAAAGTACGGTCATCCGGTGTAATGATACCATCACCGTTTACATCCTGGTAGCGGAAACGTCCCAGTCCTTCGCCTTCCTGGTAAGTAGCATCCGGTGTGCTGGTAGCTTTCTGCGCCTGTTTATCTGCTTCTGCAATTTCGGCGGCGTCATTCCAGAAACCAATCACTTTATAACCGAAGAAAGAAGATACCGGTTGACCTACCGCATTGCGGATAATATTACTACCATCAAAACGACGGCCATCACTATCAAAATATTCTACTCCATCTGCAATTTTAACGATCTTGTTTTTGTAAGTAGTCAGTGTACCAGTCAGGTTTATTTGCAGTTCTTTAGTGATATTTTTATGCCAGCCAATAGAGAAGTCGAAACCCTCATTCTTCATTTGTGCAATATTCACGTAAGGCTGTGCCGATGTACCTGCAAGACCGGGTAGTTCCGGATTGTACAGGAGGTCCCTGATATCCTTACGGTAATAGTCGGCGGAAAAATCCAGTTCACCATTAAACAGGCTGGCATCAATACCGATGTTGGCATTAACATCACTTTCCCATTTTGCATCGGGGTTACCGATCTGGAAACTGGCAAAACCTGCGGTGAGACCATTATTCACACCGGCCAGGTCATAGTAGGTAGAACTGCGTTTACCACCATACAGGAAGTAACCGTTGTTGACACCGAGGTTTAGCTGGTTACCCATTATACCCCAGCCGCCACGGAGCTTCAGATCAGAGATCCAGCTCACCTTCTTCATAAATTCTTCCTGCGAAATGCGCCAGCCGGCAGTAATAGCAGGGAAGGTACCGAAACGGTTATTTATAAATTTAGACGAACCATCCCGACGGATAGTAGCACTCAGCAGGTATCTGTCTTTAAAAGAGTAATCAATGCGACCCAGTATAGAATACAGGCTTTCCGATTCGCGGGTGCTATAGTTGGTTTGTACGCCGGTACCAGTAGTCAGATCGGGGAAGTAGGCATCAAAAGTGAAATAATCTTTTGTAGTACCGCCCACGCTTCTGTTACGGCTGTCAAATGCTTCCGTGCCCGCAATTATTTTCAGGTCATGTACCTGGTTGAATGTCTGGTGATAGGTCAGGGTATTCGTCCATGTCCATGCATGAGCGTTAGTAGATCCTTCTGTATAGGAGTTGCTGGTGGAGTTCTCCTTATTTTCATACTGCGGGAAGGTAAAACTGTGCGACCATCCGGAAGATATTTCACCACCGAAGCTGGTACGGAAGGTCAGGTATTTCAGGAAGTCTACTTCTCCATACACATTACCAAACAAGCGGCTGTTAAAGGCTTTATTGTTACGGGTACGATACTGCATCGCCACCGGGTTAAAAGCATCGCCCAGCGCATCTCCGGCGGAACCGGCGAAGTTGCCTTTAATGTCGTACACCGGTATAATGCTTTGCTCCCGCATTGCATGACCAATAGCTGCATCAGAAGTATTGATTTCAACAGTAGGATTTTCAGACATGGAAAATGCGAGGTTCTCTCCTACCCTGATATGATCTGTGATATTGTATTGGGTATTGGAGCGGATAGTATACCTTCTCAGGTAGGTATTCATCAACGTTCCCTGCTGATTAAAATAATTCAGGGAGAAGAGATAATTACCTTTATCACCGCCACCGCTCACGGCCACATTGTGGCTGGTAATCGGGGCAGGACGGAATACTTCATGATACCAGTCGGTACCCGCTTTATTTGCCCTGGAGATCTGGTAGAAGTTACCATAATCTGTCAGGTCGGTATAATTCGGATTCAGATAATATTTGGAAGGATCTACCCGAGGATCACCTTCCATAGCACCTGAAGGCAGAATATAATCAGGAATGCGGGGCGTGGCGCCGTTACCGTATTGCTCTGTGCCGGGATCGATACCGGAGTTTTTGTATGCCAGCCATCTGAGGTCTGCCTGTTCCTGCGGATTGAGTGTATTCCATACATTACCTTTCTTCGGCTGCTGGCGGCCATAGTAGCCGTCGTAGCTTACTTTTACCTTACCGGAACCACGGCGGGTGGTAATGATAATTACACCATTGGAAGCACGGGCACCGTAAATAGAAGAAGCGCCGGCATCTTTCAATACCTGCAGGCTGGCCACATCATTTGGATTGAGGTCGGCGATATCGGTGGTAGGCACTCCATCCACTACATACAGCGGGGAGTTGGAACCAAAGGTATTTACCCCACGGATACGGATTTGTGGTGCTTGTCCCGGTTGACCGGAGCCTATCACGGTTACGCCGGAAGCCTGTCCCTGTAACTGTTCTGTTACCTGGGCAGAAGGTTGCTTAATTAAGTTATCGATGTTTACCACTGCTACGGAGCCGGTAAGATCTTTCTTTTTCTGGGTGGTATATCCTGTTACCACAATTTCGTTGAGGGCGCTGGCGCCTTCTTTTAAAGTGATATTGATGAGTTGTCTACCGCTAATGGCTACACGCTGTGTTTCGTAACCGATGTAACTGACTTCCAGTTCATCATTACTTTTGCCTGGAGCGGAGATGGAATAGGTACCTTCGGGGCTGGTCACCGTACCGATGTTTGTTCCGGTAATGCGAACTGTTACACCTGGGAACGGGTTACCTTTATCATCTTTCACCACCCCTTTCACGGGGTGTTGTTGCTGAAGAACACCTGATTCGACAGGCACCGGCGCCGGTGCTTTTTCGGTGACCATATAAAAGTGTTCTCTCACTTTTTCGTAGTGGAGGTTGAAGGGCAAGAGGGCTTTGCCCAATGCTTCTTCGGGTGACTGACAGGTAGCAACAGACAGTTGTACCTTTTTATTTTTCACCAGGTTGCTTTTGTAGGCAATAGAAACGCTGAAGCGGTCTTCGATGAGGTGCAGCACTGTTTTCAGTGAAGATTCATCGGGTTGCAGCTCCTCACTGTTACCGGTTTCAGGGGGAATCTGCGGATTATTGGTGGCAGCGAGGTTCTGTGCCGACACCGTTTGGGATAGGAAATACAGGGCTAATGTTTGCATTAGCAAAACACGTAAACCTTTTTTCATCTTGAACAGGTTTTAACGATTAAGGAATAGACTACTTATAATAATGAGCGGCGATCTTTATTGTTTATGGATCCAGACTTCATCGCCTCTTTGGTTGAATTGCATACGGAAAACCTTTCCCAGCTGAGTCATCATGGTATCGGGGTTGTAAATGATAGGCATTGACCCTGATACCTTATATCGTAATAATTGTGTGTCGCGAACAATCAGTGTTTTACCAAACACCTGTTGCATGAAGGCGGCAGCATCTGTCAGTGTAAAATCGTCCATTACCAGTCGTCCTGTGTGCCAGGAGGTATAATGGTCTGCATCTACACTTTTCTTTGTATAATCGCCGTCCTGTTTATTGTATCGAACCATTTCACCCGGATGCAGGTATAGTTCAGCGGTTTTTCCCTTAACGGGTTCGCCTATATTGAGCAGTATACTGCCCTGTTGCAGCACTACTATAATTTCTTTCCCGGAACTGTTCACATTAAACTGTGTGCCCAGTACTTCCACATTGAGATTATCGTAGGTATGAACGATAAATTTCTGATGGGAAGCGGTATGTTTTACATGAAAGAAGGCTTCTCCATCGAGCCATACTTCGCGTTTCCCGTCTCCGTTTACTGCATAAAGCAGTCGTGAGTCGGCGTTGAGCGTTACTTCTGAAGAGTCAGGCAGTAACAGATTTTTGGTTTCGCCCAGCCGGGTATGTATGCTGACGATAGCTGGTTGATGGCTGGTTGACTGCCATTTCCACCAGGCGCCTGTTAGCAGTATCCCCAGTAACACCGCCGCTGCATATTTCCAGGTGTTTTTCCACCAGGGTATGCGGGCTATATCGTTTGTTGTTTCTTCCTCTTCTGCGAGCCCATTCCATATCCCATCCCACAGCTGTTCCCTGTCCGTAGCGGAGAGGGTGTATGAGCGGAATCTGATACTATGCACCAATTGCCGGGCGTTGCTGATGATGGGCTCCTTGTCAGGGTTTTGCGTGAGCCACGTTTCCCAAAACACATTTCTTAGCTCCGGGTGCAATACCCATTCCTGGAAATCCTCATCCATTGCAAACTCCCTGGCCGTGTATGATAAATAGTTGCTGGCTGCCAAGAGAACATGCTTTTTCTTAAAGAGACCTCCATGAAAGAAATCTCATCACTTTTTTCAAACTATTTTTTTATTTGCTTAAAAGCAGCAACAGAAGCGGCAGAGAAATGTTTTTCTTGAGGATGCCGATTGCTTTGGAGATGGTATTATAGACAGAATCTACCTGCATAGACATAATATCTGCTACTTCCTCGTAGTTGAGGTTCTGGAAGAAGCGGAGATAGATGGCTTCCCGCTGGCGGCGGGTGAGCGTAGCCAGACCTTCCTGCAGGAGGCGTTTCTGGGCTTCGAGGGTTTCCTCCTGAATGAGTTGATTTTCGAGGGGGAGGGTATATTCAAATTCAAAGGCTTCCCAGGACTCGCGGTGCTGATAGCGGCGGTCTTTACGGAGTGCCCGGAGCAGACGCCTTCTCAGGCTGCTGATCAGGTAATAGCGTACATTCTGAATATCGGCAGACAGGTGCGCCCTGCTGATCCAGAGGTCCTGGAACAGGTCTTGCAAACAGTCCTTTACCCTTTCTTTTTCCTGGCAAAAGTGCATACCGTAGTGAAAGAGGTCATCGATGTGCGCATCATATATTTCGGCGAAAGCGTGGCGGTCACCTTGTAGAAAGAGTCCCCAAAGTGAGGAATGGGAAGCCACCACGCGCAGGCCTGATTTGTAGGCTTTCCCTGTATTCATACATGTCCTGGTTGATAATCTAAAGCTTGTGAATTATTTTGACACCTGCAAATATATTTTGGTACAGGATGTGTTTTGGTGTATATATCATTAAAACTGAACGATATGAAACACCTCACTTATTGGTTGCTGTCATGCCTGGTACTCTTCCTCAGCAGTTGCGAGGTGATAGGCGGAATATTCAAAGCTGGCGTATGGACGGGGATACTCGCCGTAGCAGTGGTAGTGGGCCTGATTATATTTTTGATAAGCCGCGGCGGGAAACGGGGATAATAAATTACCGTATAAAGCAGCCCTGAAACGGCTATGTTCAGGGCTGCTTACTTATATTTATCGTTTAGTCTCGAGGCTTTCGATGCGGCCTTTGAGGGCTGTATTTTCTTTCTTCAGCTCAATCATATAAAGGGTTAACTCCTCTACCTTGCGGAGTAGTATTTCATTCATGCTTCCCAGGTCTGCACTCCCCTCTTTCTTCACTTCTTCTGCAGAAGGCACACCAGGTAAATGCTGATGTTTCCGGATGTATTCTTCGAGTTGCAACAGTCCAGGCAATTGATAAGATGTGCTGAATACGTAGTCCGGCCAATCGGCTGCATTAGTGGTCACTTTTACGCGTGTGGCTTTAATATCACCATTTACTGCCAGTTTAGCGGTGGGATTACTGGTGCCGATACCAATGTTTCCATTATAGGCAATCTTCATTCTTTCCAATCCTGCTGTGCCTAGTATAATGTTCTCATAACGTTCCAGTTGGTTGGAGGTATATCCAGACAAATCAATAAAGGATTTAGTATTAGAATTTGAACCACCTCCGGCGCTTATCCTCAAAAATCCGTCATCGGCTCCATACCAATCCTTATTAGTACCCCTTATTTCTCCCGTAATAGTACCATTGGACACTGGTGGCCTTGGAGCCGTAGAGGCCACGGCTGAATATATGCTTACTGCTCCGTTCACCGAAAAAGTGGTAAAAGGATCAACCGTGCCGATACCAATATAGCCATTAGGTTTGAAAACCATCCAGGGTGTGAGGTGAGCAGTAGTAGCAGCGCTACCTCCGATATAGGCGTAATTCATTGTTCCGCTATTTGCGTATACACCAAATGCTGCCAGCTTTCCGGTGCTGCCATAAGCAAAACCAAATTCTCTTGCCCAGGTGGCGGAGGTATAATTAACATCGACTGCGACACCAAACGGATAGCCGGCAGGATTTGACACTCTTATATTACCACCATTCACCTGCAGTAAATCTGTTGGCGTGGTGGTACCAATACCAACATTTCCTGTGTTACCGACAGCGTTTGTATTCTGAGCCTGTACTTGGAAGATCGCTGCTGACAACAGCAGCATAAGGGATAAATAATACTTCATGTAATTACGTTATTATGGCTTTGGTTAACTAAATTAATAGCACAGATATTATGGCTGCAAATATAGGCGTTGATAAAATACTGATGGTGATCAAGTTATCGCCAGGTACATCAACTACCACAAAATGAAAACATTATTTTTATTAAATTTATTCCCAAAATTGCCAAGTGTCTAAATCAAGCATCGAGGCTAATACTTCATCACCTTCTTAATGTCCTTTGAAGTACCCTGGGGTCGATAGATAAGGCCAACAGTTTATATTTGAAATATTTTATAAAAAAGTATACTTAATATTTTGAAAAATAAAATAATTGGCTACTTTTGCATCCCCGTCCAACGGGGGAATACCGGTAAAACGGGACGTAGCGCAGCCCGGTAGCGCGCTTGCATGGGGTGCAAGAGGTCGCTAGTTCGAATCTAGTCGTCCCGACAAAGAAGCCTGAGAATCTCAGGCTTTTTTATTATATTATTTTATCCTTAATCCACAGTAGCTATGAACCTTTCCAACTCCACTTATCGGTATGCAATAATTGCTGTCTGTGCTCTATTAACTTTTTCCTGTAAAAAAGATGATGGTCCAGCAGGCCCGGCAGGCAGTAAAAGTCTGATAAATCTCAAACAGCTTGAACCTGGTGTGCAATGTTCTGCTGGGGGGCTACTGATTCAAAGCGGAATCGATAAAAACAACAATAATATATTAGATTCCATTGAAGTTGATAACTCGCAATACACTTGTAATGGTAGTAATGCCTTATCTGATAAGCAAATCCTTTTTAAACTGGGTGGAGTCGGAACATATGATGTAAATTCCAATACATGGATAAATCTGGCTCTTCCTCGCTTTAATATTAACAATTATCCTGGTGTGGATTCCATCGTTCTGATGGCTGCCCCTTATGGTGGACAGAAAACCACTATAGAATTATATAATATTACTGATAGCACTATCATCGCCAACAGTGCAGTAACTGGAAGTTTCGGTAATAATATAACTGCGCAGTATAAATTTTCCAACAACTGTTATTCAGCGTTTCCCAAAAAGGAATTCGATTTGGGCTTGAAAGCAACTGCGGAGATCCCAGGAGAGCAAGGCTATGCAATAGAAGTAATTATGGTTTTACATAGGAAATAAGGACAGGAGATAGTCCATTGCAATTCAGTTTGCAGACTTTAATCTAGTCATCCCGATAGAAAAGAGCAAGCCTTACAGTTAAGACTGTAAGGCTTGCTCTTTTCTACTCCATACAGCTCCCGAACGTGACTTTCGATATCACGAACAGTCATGCCGTGAGTATATAAACTCAAGACGTTGTCTTCTATTTCAGCCATTACCCGACTTCGCTTGGGTACCAACTGAGGCTCAAAGCTACCATCTCTGTCTCTTGGAACTTCTAATGGGGTTTCACCCAGATTGGACTTGACTTTTTTCTTGCCGTAACCATTGCGGCTATTGGTGTGTTCTACACCCTCCGGAGCATGTTTTTCATAACCCAGGTGTTCGTCCATCTCTGCTTTGAGCATCTCCTGGATACCCATGCGGTACATTTCATGGAAAAGATCGGAGAGATATTTACTGGATTTGATTTTACCGCTTTTTAAACGGTGGGCGAGTTCTTCTTGAATGGCCTGCTGTAGCTTGTCTATAAGATAACTGATTAGTTTAAAGGTAAGATTTTAATTAGAGACTGCTATGAACTACCTCAGCAGCCTCTACATATTATCTTTGGCCTTTACACAGTTATTTTAACACTCCCGAATGACAAAATAATATACCCGCTTTCATTGACCCATGGAACAGCTAAAATATCCTATCAAGATCGAGATCCTAATTGGGTTGCTACAATTACAGACACGCCTTTCCTGCTTTGTTCCCTTTAGTGCACTGCAATTCCTTTCTCTTTCATCATGGCATGACCATATTCACTAATCGCCTGTATTACCGGAATAGTTTGTTTCCCCTTTTCTGAGATACTGTATTCAACCTTTGGAGGCGCCGCCGCATAAACATTCCGAATAATTAATTCATTACTTTCCAACTCACGTAGTTGAGACGACAACATTTTGTGGCTGATATGGGGCAGTGTTTTCTTAAGCTCACCATATCGCATAGTGGCTTGATTAAGTCGCCAAAGAATCGGCATTTTCCATGTTCCTCCAATAAAATGCAGGGCAAATTCCAATGGATTGTAATACACTTTTTGCTCAAAAGTAAAGTCAGGCATTGTTAAATGGATTGTGAGTCGCAATATAACACTTAATATTATGCTCCAACACCTAATACTTCCCTTAAAGTTAGTATCACACTAAAAAGTACTACGGCCTTTCAATAGTATATACTCCACACCTTTGCGTATCATTCAAATAACTTATCAAACAAAAAATAAAAAAGATGTCGATCAAAAATCTCAATTCCGTTAATTCACAAAAGTTAAAAAAAGTGGCCATTGTTATAGCCAATCCAACAATTTCTACTACTACCCAATGGCCAGTTGGTTTTTGGTGGTCAGAACTTTCTCATCCATTTTACGAGTTTACAGAAAAGGGTTACCAGGTAGAAATCTTTAGCCCAAATGGAGGTAGTTGCATAGCCGATTCGCTGAGCGATCCTAATGATGCGAGTGGATATTCCTCCACCGATTTAATCAGTCAGGGATTTATCAATACTTCTTCTTTAAAATCATTGATTGACAATACTAAAAAAGTATCCGAAATCAGGGTAAGCGATTATGATGCAATTATAATAACAGGAGGGCAATCTCCTATGTTCAGTTTTGAAAAAGAAACAGATTTGCACAAAAAATTCGTTGAGTTTTACGAGGCAGGAAAAATTGCAGCAGCACTCTGTCATGGTGTAGCTATTTTAAAATATGCCAGGCTCACCGGCGGCGATTATTTAGCAAAAGGAAAAACTGTGACAGGATTTGCCAATATAGAAGAAGATTTTGCGGATGAGGCAGTGTGGAACATGAATATATTGTCAAGAGACAAACATGTTATGCCCTGGCGCATTGAAGACGAGATGAAAGCGCTGGGTGCCAACTACATCCAGGCTGGATTGTGGAAAAGCTTTGCCATTCGCGATGGTAATCTAATTACAGGACAACAAAATTTTAGTGGTGCCGAAACTGCTAAACTGGTAATTGCTGCATTGGGTGAATAATAAAGTTTTTAAAATACAAAATTAACAGCATCATGGCAAATAAAATACTAGTAACCGGAGCTACCGGAAATATCGGCAGCGAAATTATAAAAAGTCTGACATCTAAAAATGCTGATTTTGTAGCAGGAGTGACCGCTCAAAACAAAACAATCGAAAATGTAAATAGTGTTTTAATAGATTTTAACAATGCAGATGTGTTGGTAAATGCCTTTAGAGGTATTGACACCTTGTTTTTACTGTATCCGATGCATGAAAAAATGGTAGTTTGGAATAAAACGGCTGTTGATTCCGCCAAAATAGCGGGGGTAAAACATATTGTACGAAGCAGTGGTGCAGGTGCTAACGAAAACGCGACATCTATGGTACCTAAAATTCAAGGTACAATTGATAAATACATAAAAGATAGTGGCATAGATTATACCATGACGCAGCCAACTTTCTTTATGCAAAATTTCTTAAACTTCTTAATGAGTGATATTAAGAACGGTACTGTTTATCAACCTTTAAAAAGAGATGCCCTGTTTAACATGGTAGATGTAAGAGATATTGCGGCAGTAAATGCCGCGATTCTGCAATCCCCAAAGAAATACAGCAGCCAATCTGTAGTTGTTGCGGGTAGCGAAAATTTAACCTACCCTCAGGCTTTAGATATCATTGGTACAACTATTGGCAAGGCTATAAACTATGTAAATGTGACAGATGAAGCTGCGATTGAAGCTATGAAAGCTGCTGGTTTTCCTCAGTTTATTATTGATATGACAATGAGCCTGAACCATATTACCAATAGTGGAGATGTAATATTCAGCGCATCAAATATAAAAGATATTACGGGTCAGGAACCAATTAGTTTCAACAGTTTCGCCGCTCATCATAAACAAGCATGGTTATCAGCATAGATGATATATTGACCTACAAAAATTATCCCCTCAGTTCTATCCAGGATAAACCTGTAATAGAAATTAAAAATAAAGTGATAAAGGTTAGTTTAATAATGTCAATGCTTCTTCAGGCATTTATCACCAAAGCCCAGGTCAATGAAAGTGATACCTCCAAATTTCAATTACGGGCAAGTCTCGCTGGCAATTACCAGAGTGGAAATGTGGAAGTGTTGAACATTAAGGGTAAGATAGATCTTAGTTTTTCACTGGCGAAAAATTGGGTATTCAAATCGCAGAATAGCAGTTTATATCAAGTCTATAATTCAGTAGCTGTAGACAAGGATATTTTCAGCAGAAACTATTTGTATTACAAACCCAATAACAAGATCTATCCCTTTGCAATTGCATACATTTCTACTAATTACAGGAGAAAAATTGATACGAGGTATTTTGTAGGTTCAGGTGCCACATGGCAAGCTATTAATGGCATTAATGCTGTTTTAAAAATGTCGGTATCCATAGTGTATGAATCAACAAAATTCAATGCTGATAACTATAATTATTCAGCATACGATGGTGCCAATAAAATAAATATTTGGCGAGGAACTTTATATGCAGGTGGTTGGAAGTATTTATTGGATAAGCATATCCGTTTTTATTATGATGCTTTTTGGCAACCTGCTTTTAATGATGATAGCAATTTTCGGACACAAATAGATATTGGTGCTGACTTTCCGGTTTGGAAAAGTTTATTATTCAACTCTTCATTTACTTATACACACGAAAATGTAGTGGTTAAGAGAATAAAGCAGGATGATAATATCATAACATTTGGGTTGGCTTATAATTTTAGAATAGTCAAAAATAGAAATGCATATATCAGGATGTAATTTCCATTAATAGAGCCGGATTTAGTTTATTTTTCTTCAGGAACCAATACGTAAATGAAAATGAATAGTTCTAATTTATATATCCTTCTTGCCATATCAGCAGGAATAATGATACCCTTTCAAAGTGCCACGAATACACAGTTAGGCAAAACTTTGCAAAGCCCTTATTTTGCCGCACTTACTGTGTTTATAGTAGCCGTTATTGGCTTACTGATTTATATTGGTACATCCCGTTTTTCTCTTCCTTCGTCGAAGCAATTTTTGGATACACCATGGTGGAGTTATGCAGGTGGAATTTTGGGCGGCACTTACGTTTTACTTATTGTTATTTGCGCACCCAAACTAGGTATTGGCAACTTGACCATATTAGTGCTACTGGGGCAGATAATTGCAGCTATCATGATAGATCATTTCGGTTTACTCAATACTACACCGCACACATTAAACTGGCAAAGAACAATTGGTTTAACACTAATGATAATAGGTGTTTATCTCGTTAAAAAATTCTAATACGTTTTAAAAACAAAAAAATGGCACAAGAAGTATTTGATCCGTTAAGTCCTGCAAAACCACAAAATGCAGGGTATGTCGCTGTTCTGGAAATCCAGGGGCTCGTTGCTGAAGAATACAACTCAATCGTTGCACGCATGGATGTTGAACGAAATCCTGCAGCTGGCATTTACCTTCACATTGCAGCTCCTATGGAAAATGGAATTCGTGTAGTGGAACTATGGGATACGAAGGAAGGGTTCGAGCAATACATCCAGGAACAATTGATCCCTGCTTGTACAGCGTTGGGAATTCAAAAGGAAACAACTGTCAGTATAACACCATTATACAACCTTTTTGCACCCAGACTTCAGGAAATCCCCCAAATCAGGAAAACGAAAACCCAGCAGCGGTGAAAATGATAATGGGTATTAATCTCACGAAAAATGAAATTAAGCGTCAAAAAAATTAAAGCGTAATATAATGAGTAGTTTAAAAAATTCAATTAAACCAGGCAAGCTTTTCATTAATGGCATTTGGCGGAATGCAACTGGTGGTGAAACTTATATCACCTATAATCCAGCCACAGAAGTAGCCATTACTGAAATTGCAAAAGGAACCGTAGAAGATGTCGATGAAGCAGCAAAGGCAGCTAAATATGCTTTTAAAAATACCTGGAAAAACTTTAAAGGAAGTGACAGGGCAAAACTCTTAAACAAAATTGCCGATCTGATAGAAGAACATGCAGAAGATCTTGCATACAGAGAAGCAATAGATATGGGTAAGCTTTATACTGATGCATTAAACATTGATGTGCCACATATTGCGAATATGTTTCGGTATTATGCTGGCTGGAGCACAAAGATTGAAGGACATGTAAGACAGGTTGAAGGATGGACCCATCAGGAAAAAATTATGGCTTATACCATTCGGGAACCATTGGGTGTAGTTGCGGCCATCACGCCTTTCAATTTCCCCATGATACTTTCTGTGAGTAAATTTGCACCTGCTCTGGCAGCAGGAAACTGTATCATTCACAAACCCGCTTCATCTTCTCCGCTTTCCGCAATAAAATTGGCGGAAATAATGGAAGAAGCTGGCGTACCTAAAGGTGTATTTAATTTAGTTACTGGTCCGGGAGGAGTAATTGGAAACGCCATTACTTCACATCCTGATATTGATAAAGTTGCTATAACAGGTTCTACTGAAACTGGTAAAAAGATTATAAAAGACGGTGCTGATACATTAAAGCATATTACTGTGGAGCTTGGCGGTAAGTCGCCCAACATCATTTTTGCGGATGCAGATTTGGATAAAGCAGTTCAAACTGCAGTGATGGGAATTTTCTGGAACAAAGGTGAAGTATGTGTAGCGGGGTCAAGAATTTTAGTGGAGCAAAAAATTTATGACGCCTTTGTGAAAAAATTCGTTTCCGCTGCCGGGCGCATAATAGTAGGTGACCCTTTTGATGCTGCAACACAGATGGGCCCAATGTCAAGCAAAGAAGCTTTAGATAAATCAATCGAATATATTGAGATTGGGAAAAAAGAAGGAGCAACACTTGCCAGCGGAGGTAATGCTTTTAAAATAAATGGCAAAGGATATTATATGCAGCCAACCATTTTTATCAATGCAAGTAATAACATGCGTATTGCAAAAGAAGAAATATTTGGCCCTGTTGTTCCTGTAATTCCTTTCAAAGATTTTGATGAAGCCATTTATTTGGCCAATGATACCCCTTACGGTTTGGCCTCTGGTGTACAAACGTCAGATGTTGCAAAAGCAATGAGAGCAGCCGAATTAATTGAGGCGGGTACAGTATGGTTAAACACATGGCACTATTACAGTCCTAATGCACCCTTCGGTGGCTATAAGCAATCAGGATACGGGCGGGAACAAGGCATTGAAGCATTCGAAAGCTATATGCAGCACAAAACCGTATGGCTTAATATTAGTGAATAATCAAAAAAATTTAAATGTAATAGCCACTACTTGATCTGACAGTGCAGGGACTTTTGTAAGATTAAGTAGTGGCTATTACAAATAAAAGAAGAGCGCTGCATCCCTGCAGCGCTCTTCTTTTATTACACCAGTCTGGATCATCAACGATAAATATCATTCCTCGGAAGCTTCGACAACTTTTTATCCTTTTTTATCTTTTCCGTTATCTGCTCCAGGTAGGCCGCGCGGTTTGTTACCATTGTATTCAACCGTTGCTCCCAGGCAGCGAAGTCACCAAACCAGGCAGCCAGCGTATTGGCAGGAACAACTGCAGTTACTTCCCGRATGCTTCTCAGGCTTTCCTGTATCTGTACTTCGTCATCGAGATAAAGTGCAACATGTAATTTTATCAGGTGGAAATCCATTATATATCTGATTCGCGCTTTCACTTCGATCCATCCCGTAAAATTATCAACCATCCTGTAAAGCGCCTGCTGTGTTATATCCTGATCCAAAGCAATGCTGAATTGCGTAAGTACACAATCAATTGCTGCCGGCGGTATAACATCATACTGTTCTTCAGATATAAATAACTGCATGTTATCCGTATCTCTTGCCTGTATGACTATTTGTGTACTCCCTGCTTTTCCATCCTCCTTTAAATCGACCAGCGGAATAAAAACAAAATAGGGTGCATAACGTCCCCTGGCGGGGATCTTAATTATTTCTACCCCTATAACCAGTGGTCCCAGTATCTTAAATAGTTGTGTACCTGAATACATCGACAGACCCGGCAAGGATTTCAGCCATTCCTGTGTAATCGTTTTACTTGATACCTTCTCCGTCATTCTTACTTAGTTAGTTGGTTTGATAATTGTTGATGATGAACCTGTAAACTCATTACGATACCTGACCATTTGGGGAGAATTGTTCAACATAGCAGGTGTTTTGTCCGGATACCCAAATTTAAAATCATATATCATATTATTCTGCGGATCCCATAAATCCAGGAACCCGCGCCCGTTACCGTTTTCAGGTCCAAAATACACATCGTACTGGAAACCCCTCGTTCCGTCAATACGCTCAAACCGATCCAGTAGTGCATTGACATAAGTGTGTTTCTGCGTCCCCGCATATCTCCCCGTACCACCTACTATCCTTTCTGCCTCATTGGCGCCAAACTGTATCAGTTCTGTATTGGTCAGTCCCTTCGGAATTAAATGTTCATTACCGTTTACCACCACCCTCACTGTGGCTCTTTCGGCCATCTTCACCGCCTGCTCCGATATTTCCTTTACCAGGACTTTCTCGGCGACCTTCATCGTCACCTTGGCGAGACCCTTTGCGGCCCCTTTTAGTAACGACTCTCCCGCCACGTCAACGGCAGCGTATAATACGCCGGTAATGTAATTCCCTTTTTTAAACTCTTTAGCAGCGTCTACGAAAGGTACAAATCCTTCTACAACTTCCTGCGCAAAATCCATTGCTTTTACAAAAGGCTTACTTGCAGGGATGGCTTTATCCATCATGAAGTTAAAGTAAGCCTGCAGTTTTGGATCCACGCCATGATCACCATTTGACCGCCCCGGAACCCTCAATCCTCTCGCTATATAATTGGCCATCATTTGGTCCATCCTGTTACGGGGACCCGGACCATCAACAGGCGACATTCCATCCGGATCAACGAACCTGATAGGATTATCAAAAGCATAATTATAAGGCGACCACCTCCTCATTTCATCTGCCCGCGGATCCGGGGTAAACCATCTGCCAATCTGCGGATCATACATGCGTGCCTCAAAATCCAGCCATTGCAGCCCTTCCCCGTCACTGAATTCACGGCTTTGCAACTCCTTACCACCAAACTGAAAATCGTTGGCCTGCTTGCCGAATGCCTTACTGCAAATACCTTCGAGTCTTCCTCCAAAAGGATAATAATGCGTTTCCTCAAGAATCGCACTACGTTGCTGCGTTACCTGGAAATTGTCGAAGTATACCGCTTCCTCTGTTTCATTACTGTAATAGATATAGGCATATCCGTTCTTATTGACATTAATGGCATTAGACAACGATTTATCAATCGTCTGTTTTACCTTATTACTGATATAACCTATAGGGAAAACTTTACTGTTTACTTTGTCAAACTGCAGTTGTTCATTAAAGAATATAATGTTCAGATATGCCTTGGGGGCCTGGTTAGTACCGCTGGTGGCGGGGCTGGTATTCAGCAGATTTGCCAGGTCAGCATTGCCGGAGAGCCCACTTGTAATGGCTGATACATTACCCTTGATGAGTTCAGAAGGCACTGCACTTGCGGTAAGTACATTCAACAGGCTGGCGACAATGCTTTGCGCTCCATTAGCCCCGGTATTATTTGCATTGGGTACATCATACCAGTAGTCTACCTTTACATGCAACCTGTCGCCACTCATGACTTTCAGCAGCTTAGCTCCACCAATGGCGCCAGCGCTCTTTTTCACAAGCATACCGTAATCATTCACCGTACCGGGTGCTACCGGGTTATTGGCTTTATAAGCAGAAGGCCAGGCGGTCCGGCTGCTGGCAACAGCAATGCTGTTACCAGCACGATTCTCATAATTATTATCCTGTGTTACCACCTCGGGACTACCGGATGCACCTTCAAAGGATAATGCAGGATAAGCGTCTGTCTGTACTTCCTCCGTCAATACCATCCGGACATTGCCCAGGTAGTCTTTTAACAGGTAGTCAAAATCATATCTGCCCAGGCTGCCACCTATGCCTTTCGTAAAGCGGATGCGGCCTTCTTCATGCTGGAAATATTTCAGATTGTCATCTTCATATACGGCATTGTCGAGATACTGGAAAATTTTTACCGGCTTGCCCGTTTCATTTATCTTTTTTGTCAGCTTGTTTCCTGAGGCATCATAGATATACTCTATGGTACCCTTGGATGTTCCATCACTCTTCAGCAGCGTGATGGTCCGGGGAAGGTTCAGGTGATTATAAACAATATTGCTGATTCGTTTATTCTTATCCGTTAGCATGTTGCCATTGGCGTCATAAGAATAATCATCGTTACTCCGGTTGATATCCGTAAAATCACCCAGCTTATTATTGGTAAGCCCGATGGATGCATCTTCTGTTACGGCCAGTAGCTGGTTACTGCTTCCGCCGGCAGCATAGGTATAGCGCATCTTATCCAGCGGTGCGGAAGCCCCTATTTTCAGGCCGTTCTGGAAAAGACTCAGCAGGTTACCGTTTGCATCGTACCCGATCTTATTGCCATGTTCAGGAGCCCCGTATACACTAAAATCAACACTGGTGGCAGACCAACCATTGTTGTCCTGGTTTTGGGTAAAATCAGCCTTATTCAGCCGGTCCAGGTTATCATAGCTGTAGTCATACTTGCGGAGTATCCCGTCTCCCTTGCTTTTCCATACTACTCCACCGATGCTGCCATTGAACCTGGCGGCCTGGTAAGCCGTTCCCGGGATACCGGCATCGGTTTTATCGTATCCGATCACCATCCCGAAATAGTGGGTGCCATTACCTTTTACGTAATCGCTGTTGATGCCGTTCACCCATCCTCTTACGTTGTAGCTATAATCAACTGATTCCAGGCCGCCGTCGTTAGCGCCCAGCTTCTTGCGCAGCGGTTCACCCAGTTTATTGTATTCGTAGGTAACGATGGACTGTTCCGGTTTGTCGGCAGCCAGTGAGGAAGATATTTTCTTACGCACGCTCAGCAGTCCCACGTGATTGTAGGTATTGCGGGTGAGTACTTCATGTACCTGTGCATTAGCGCCCGCTTTCTCCTGCTTGAGATAACTTGCATTTATCCTTCCTGCAAAGTCATATTGGGTAGTGATAATGTCTATCCCTCCCGTTTGCTGTTTGGTCTGCGACTGCACCAGTTGCTGCCTGACATTATAGAAATTCACGCTCACCGTAGCGGTATTCCCATCGTCCAGTATCAGGTTCTTCACACCAGTAGTCAAACCCCTTATTTGTGTACCCTGTGCAACGGACTGCGGGTAGGGATAAACCGTATTGGAAGCAGCCGGCAGCTTGCTGTCGTAGCTGTTATTTTTGACCGCACTGATACCCTGTGTGCTGCACCAGTCGTAATCATCATAATAACTCACTGTAAGAAAAGGCGGATTCAACACCGACGGAAAACTGAGACTGGTGGTATAACCATGGGCAGTGCCAATATCTCTTTTTTCTGCACGGGCAAGTGTAGCGGTGCTGGCGTCCACATAGCTTTTCATCTGCGCCAAACCAATATGACTACCATCTGAATAAAAGCCTGTCATCACCACCCTGTCCAGACCATCGTACTTGGTAAAGATCCATTTGTTGGTCTTCCGTAATTCTCCGCTCTGCGTTAATACTACCCGCCCCCACTGGTCATACACGGTGTATATTGGAGTGGCTCCGGGTATTCTTTTGGATATCGTTCTTCCCTGTACATCGTAAGCATACTCAAAACAATACTGTGTAATCAGATTTGCTACGGCGGCCGGATTCCAGGTGGCATTCTTAATCAGTAATTCTACCCCGGCAGGCTGTATCACCATCACCAGGTTTTTGTAATCATCATAAACATAATAAGTACATAACCATCCTGTGTGATTAACACCGGGAGCATCCGCCAGCTGGACTTTTTTCAGTACCAGGTTATTGTTTTTATCAATATATTCCACCACCTGCTTGCCGTTCTCATTGGTGGTAATGGATTTGAAAAGTGTACCGGCGAGATAGGCAGAAGGAGAAGTATAAGTACCATCTGTATTTATATTCCAGATCCTTACCTCATCTGCGGTAGTATTGGTGAGGAATTGTACACCTACCCCCCTGTTACTGCCGGACCAACTGGCGCCCGGAGCATTGGTTTTAATAACCCTGTTAAGTGGAGATGCTTCATAACTCACTTTCTCCACAAAAGAGGATTCACCGGGAAACTGGGCCGCATTAAAACTCTGTTGTTCCGTCAGTGGGTTGATCTTGTAATTGCCATCAGCACCGGCCGATACATACGGCATATACTTATTGCTCTCCCTTCCGTATACATCGTATTCCAGCGGTTGCACCAGGTCAGCAGGAGTTCCGCTTCCGCTTTGCTGTTTAGACACTTTCTGGATCAATCTGCCAAGGCCATCGAAGTATTCCGTTACCTGCCGTACCTCGTCTGGATTGGCCTGGGCATCTGCCACCGCCTTATCCACGATAAGGGGTTTGAGGAAGCTACGGGTACGGATATAGTTCATATTAAGCGCATCGGCGGGAGCCTGCTGCACTACAACAGTGACTATGTTGCTGAAAGATGTTTCTGTTGCACAACTTACCACGCGCCTGTAAGAAATAGTGGCAGTGAGTACTCCGGGATCAAAATTTATAGTAGTAGCTCCCGGAATATCGGTAAACGTGACCGCGTTGGGAGAAGACTGCCACTGGTAACTATAAGCACCATTACAATTTCCACCGGCAGCAGCAGTGCCGGAAATATTACCGGATGGTGTACCGCTGGGTATATTTAATACCGGTGCAGAAATGCTGCCACCCTGCAATGCAGGCGCCACGGTTATCTGCACTGTATTCGCACTCACTACATCCGTACCACAGATAGTTTGGCGATAAAAAAAGGTGGTGGCCGTCAGGGGGCCAGGTGTGTAGCTTACGCCGGTGGCGCCATTGATCACTTCAAATTGGTTACCGTCCGGACTTCTGATCCACTTATAAACATACGCGCCATCACAGCTTCCTCCGGTGGAAGGTGTTCCCTGTATGATACCGGGACTGGTATTGTAGATGACCTGTGTATTTGTTGCCTGGAGAGAACCGGCAGATAAATACGGAAATACTTTTACCAAAGCATTATTGGTATACCCTACCGCGTTACCACAGATCACCCTTCTTCTGAAATAGGTATTGACAGTAAGATCCGTGGTCCGCTGAAATATTAAGGATACGCCATTGGCGCCGCTGATATCAGTGAAATTAGTTCCGTCTGTACCGGACTGCCACTGGTAAATATAGTTGCCGCTGCAGTCTCCTCCTGATGCCGCAGGTCCCGTAATGTTGGCGGGGGCCTGGTAGTACACAATATTTTGTGAAACCGGTCCGATACTACCAACTACCAATGGCGCCGTTACATAAACAGTRGCCACATTAGAGTATCCTTCCGTACTTCCGGAAACGGTTCTTCTTCTGTAAGAAGTAGTATTGGTAAGCCCGGTGGAGAATGACAAATTAACCCCGGTAGCACCGCCAATGTCCGTCCAGTTAGTATTATCTGTGGAGGATTGCCATTGATAAACAAACGAGGGATTACAGGTGCCCCCTGTTCCCGGTGCGCAACTGATAGTAGCCGGCACGTTATTATAAGCAATCTGCTGAGTGGTAGATGAGGTGATATTGCCAGGCGTAAATGGGGCTACAACAGTTACTGTAAGACTGGCATTTCTGCCGCTTAACTGGCAAGTCACCGTGGCTGTTCCCGGATTGCCCCAGGTAATCTGAATGGAAGGCAATGGTGTGCCGGACCTGCAGGTACCAGTACTATTTGTAATGATCCCGTTATCTGTACACCACATCATCTGTGTATTAATCGACCAGTCACCCCCAATAGCATAATAGTTGGAGGTACCAGATACTACACAGGTGGCACCGGATATAGTAAATTGGGAAAAGCCTTTTAAAGAAAAAAGGGAGCAACAGATTATTAGCAGCAACCTGACTACGAACCTGTGATGGAAAAATCGTTTCATACGGGTGTCGTTAAATGGGTTAATAGTTTTTATAGTTGTAGTCGACTGTCTTCTGGATATTCCGGTCTTCGTCCCTGATTATTTTCAATCTCAGCAGATCATCATACTCATAATAGGTAACAACATTTCTTTCATCACACTTGGTCAACATACCAATGCCCGGCTTATAAGTGTAAGTGCGCATCAATGCATCAGCGGGATACAGACGTACCTCATCAAGTAAAACCGTACTACTCCCGATCGTATAGTCGGCAGCATTGGTGGTAGTGATCGTAACAGGTTGTTCCTTGTATACCCATGCACCGCTACTGCCGGCCGTTTTTTCCCACCACGACAATATATATTTTCCTACCGTCCAGGGCATCGGCACATTAAAGGGGCCGGTAATGCTTTTGCTACCTGTTTTACTTTCGTTCTGAAAACCAGTGGTCAGGTCTTCAAAGCTGGTGTGGAAGATGCTTTTATGTACACGGGCTTCGTTATAATTAATTTTGATGTCTACCCTGGCCAAAGTCGCCTGCACCCCGGTCCAGTTCACCGAAAAATAATAGGAATCAGTTCCATCTGGCAACTGTGCAGTTTCGGTATAAGTATTGGCGCTATAATGAGTGGAGCTATGTATAATTCCGTTGCTGCTTCGCAGGTTTACCGTAATCATCCCGCTCGGATTGGTACCTTCCATGATCACTTTGATGGTATAAGTGACGGATTGACCAAGATTGGTTCTAAAGGGCGCAGAGTTAAACGATGGTGGGGATGCACTCAAATCCAGAAACTGACCTGCCACGTGGCTTCTGGGTATAATTTCATTGACAGGCTGCAATGACGCATTATTAACTTCTGCAATGGGGTAAGTATCGTCATATCCCCAGATGTAGGAAACAGGCTTACCCCCACTCTTGGAGAAGGATGCTACTTTCCCATTCTCCAGGTAATCATTATACTTCATTTCGAGTTGCTGACTTCCGGTAGGTCCCTTCTGAATATATTCTTCATTTAGCCTGATTACTTTTCCATTATTGAACCAGTCTTTATAGGTCCTGCTTTTCTTTGTCAGCAAAACATTTTCCCTGAGATAATCTTCATCTATCACTGCCCCTATCATGTTCTTACTCAGCATAGTTGCATAAACACCACCCAGCAGGGACGCTTTTTCCTGCACATAGTGATTTGTTGTTTGAATCGTATTGTTCTTGCTATCGGTACTCACGATCCGTGTAGGGTGACTGTTGCCGGTTTGATCATAATAATACTGGGTGGTATTGATCACCGGATTGGCACCATTCTGATCATAATTGTATACTGTTTGAAGACTTGGCCGGATCCATTCGGTGGTAATATTATAAGGAAAATCCTCACACTTGTCATAAGCAAAGCGCCTTACATGCATCACAGTGGCGTTAGCGGAGGAATATTCATTATGGACCCGGTTTACCAGCACATAAGCACCATTTACTTTACTATAAGTATATTCCTCATTCAGATTTCCATTTCTGGCAGATATGTCCAATGGCACCGGAACAGGAAAAACACCTGAATGATAATTGGTGGCCGGAGGCACAACGTTTTCAAAGTAAGCCTCTCTTTTGCCATTCTCCCCATTATCACCAAAATAAGTAACCACCTTATCATATCCGAGCGTGGTACCGTTTACCGTTTCGCTCATGGTGGAATAGTTAGCCGAAGCAACGATTTTGCGGCGCATTGATCCATAGATAGTAGTCTGGTAGGAACAACAGGAGCCGGGCTGTAATGTAATAGGGGTATTCACGTCTGCGGAGAAAAATTCGTATTCGTCTCCCATGAGCTTTCCACCGGTATATTCAAAATTGCGGACATCGAGTTTATTGGCCGGATCCAGGGCATAGATTTGCCTGATGCGTAATCCTTTCGGACCTGGGATGAGACTAGCGGCTTCATTAGGTTCGAACTGGAAACGGGTACTACCACCGGTAGGATAAACGATAGATTGTATAATACCGTTGCTTCCCATAAATCCTCCATAGGAAGATTTATCGTACACATAGTCACTGATATAATAAAACGAGTACGGTTTAAAAGCAGCTGTCTGGGTTTTTTCATTAATACTCCGTAGCCGCAAACGGGTAGAAATAGCGGGAGGAGCAGTACTGCCGGAGCTGAAGTAATCATAGCCCATCTGAAAGGACTTCAGATAAACGTCTGCCCCTGAAACCTTCATGTAAATATCGATTTTGTCCAGCTTTTTACTGGGAGGCAACCCGGGTCCTACCTGCAGATCCGTTCTGTTACTGGTGTTCAGCACTATCTTTCCTGTCGGATAATCCACCTGGGTCAATACCACATCATCAGACAAAATAGTGGTGTTGGAATAGCTGTAGAACGTTCCCGGCTCAACGGATCCAGCTGCGCAGCATCCGCTGCCCAGCTCGGGGGGATATATAGATACCAGCGAAGAGGTAACCGATGAAGAAGTAGATCTGGATATTTTAGTATTCAGCGGTGTCTGATAAGTGTAGGTGATCCGGGAATTATCCGGTAAAATAACAGCAGAAATAAACCAACTGGAAATGTATGTTTCTGATTTATCCTTATTGGGGCCTTCTGCTGCCGGGCTAATCGTGCGTTCCGTAGTCATTTCAGTTTTAGCAAATACATATTTTACACCGTCATCGGTAGTAAGCATCCAGGCAGAATTGATCATGTCATATTCAAAACGTATATTCTCCTGGGTAAAGGAACGGAGCGTAAATGGTTGTCCGCCTGTTCCTACGTCCAATACAAACTTCCCCGTATATCCATTGAAGTTATAATAGAACATATCCGGCTCCTGATCTATATCCTCGTGACATAAATTAGGAAATCCCGGAGGAAAAGTATTCTTTCTGAAATACCCCCATTGGGCAAAATCATCGAGCTGACGTTTGGACCGGGTGATCACCCCACCTATATTCAATGCCCATCCCAGGCCTACCCAGGAAGCCTCATCAGAAGTCCTGAATCCCCTCCCGTGGTAAGATATAGATACCGGCATGTTAAAGTCCCCGGTACTGATGGTGTGAAGCGGAATACTGATTTCCGGTACACCGCTATACTCGCTCACAGGTACTTGTCCATAAACCCCAAGGCTGGCAGCATTGGGGCCCGGAGGAACATAAGATTTTAATGATTGGGCTATCAGCGTCGTATGAAAAAAGGCGCAAAGGAAAAGGGCCTGGCAAAGGCTTCTTAATAGTAATTTCATAGCATAAGAATAATGGGTTTTATAAACTGTAACCTATTCTGAATTTAAATGGCGTGGTGACAGGAATCTGGTATCTGTATAGAAAATCGTAAAGGAGCTTTATTTCATAGCTCTTAAATAATCCCGATCCAATATTTAGTTTTTTTGTTACTCCAAGCAGGGCGCTCTGTTTCCAGTCAGATACCTGTTGCAATGTTCGCAGTGTATGAAATGGTTGTTGGTAATTAAATTCCCAACCTCCGGAGATCCAGATGCTTCCTTTAAGTTTTATGTCTACGAATGAACGCAGGGATAAGCCCTGCCCTGTGATATTAATATCCTGAAATCCCTTCCCCCAGCCTATCTTTCCGCTCGATCCCAAACCGGCCGTGCTACGTTCATTAAACCGGTAGCCTACAGCAAGGCCAAGGTCTGTTGTTGCCGGAAAGAAGTTATCAGCACGCACCGTTTGTATATTGGTGGAGTATTCCAATCTTTCACGAAAAGATTTCCTGCGCTTAAAGCCAGGATGGGCACCTGTTAGACCAAGATTCTCTTTTTTCAGATCTGTCAGTCCCTGCAGATCTGACAACATACCGTCCACCTGGCCGGCGCCGGATGGAAGGCTTTCCTGTATCCTTGATTGTATATTGCCGGCCAAACCGGTACTTTGCGTTATCACCTGGTTGACGGCCTCCCTGGTCTGCAGATTGGCAGCATTTGCAGCACTACCCTGGCTGCTGCCCAGTTGAAAGATGCTGCCCAGGTCAGAATTATTTTTAAAGAAATTACGGAAATCGGGATTACCTGCTAACAGGCCGGTGAGCTTACTTTCCAGCTTGGAAGGATTCTCCCATATCTCTTTGCACGCATCTATTTTTGAACGGTAACCAGCCACCTGTTCCTGCATTTTCCGGAATCCCTTATAGCGTCCCAACTGTGGTATCTTATCCAATAACTGTTGTTGCCGTTCCATCAATAACTGGCTGATATTACCTGTTTCATTAAATTTTTGCTGCAGGTTACTATATTGGGAAAGCAACTGCTGGTACTGTTTCTGCGCCTGAACAGATTGCATCAGGTTGCGTTGGGAAAGAAATTTCATGGCTGTTTTCAGGGAATCCAGTTTGCTGCTGTATACATCAGAGAAAGCCTGTGCAGGTAATTGTTTCGCGGAATTTATCCTTTTCTGTAATCCTTCATAAAAGGCGGCTGTTGATAGAAGTGATCCATTATTTAATAAAGTATCCTTCTTCTTTACTTTACTCAATAATTTATCCTCCCGCATCCGGAGCTTTTGCAGACTCCTTTTCGTGGCCATCAGTAATTTCTCCTGCGTTTGCGCGGTGGTACCGTCTAATTTCACCAGCCATTCATCGGCAGACAAGGGCTTTTTCTCTTTATAGGCTAAACTGTCAGATTGAGCGAATGCCTGGACACATATAAACATGCAGCATCCAATCATGAAAAATGAAGATTTCACGGGAACGGGTTATAGTTGTGACATAAACTAAATACGATAAAGGGCTCTGCTCTATTGATTAATATGCTACTCTGGAAAACTGATTAGATTTGGTTTGTTTGTTGGGTCGGATAACTAACTGAAATAATTCTCATAACAATTCTCAGTACACACTCAAATATAAATATTATATTTTTTAAAAATCAAATTATTTTTTGATACAATTAAAAAAAGGTAGTCCTTTCCCTGTCGTACTGTGATAGGGCTATTGCCAGGTTCCCGAATTGCGGCCTTACGTTGCCATCCTTTATATGGATAGAGGGCTTATCAACATTTCCTGATTATTTACGCCGCGTCAGCAGTTTGTATCGGAGCATCAGCTGTAACTGAACAGGTGCTTTTATGCTGGCGATGATACTGTCGCTACGGTTGATATTAAGTGGTATCTCCACCCGTACGCCTGCCTGCCAGCGCGGGGCATTGTAATACACCTCCAGCGGTATCTTCCACTGTTGCCATTGAATACTTTCTTTTACCAACCTGTTGCTTGAATCTGTACCATTGCTGCTCCAGAGTGGATAGCGAGTAGTTTGCACATCAGTTGACCGGTTCATCCAGTAATTAAATTGAATGCCTGTGGCCACCTGCCACTGTTCAAAAATACGGCGGTGGTAAAGTAGTGCAATGCTGGCTCCGAATTCTTTGCGCAGCGTTGTTTTGATTTTGTTGATAGAGCTGTCGGCGTTCGTGCTTTTATTTTCCCGGATCAGCGGATCATTATACATCTGTGCCGTAAAAGGTGTCAGATCCAGTGAAATGGAGTTAGCATTCCATTTTCTGACAGCGCGGATACCCGGTATCAGCAGACGATACACCTGGTTGTTTCCATTGGGACCGCTTAAATAATGAGTGCTGCCGGAAAGCGGAATAGGCGGCTGCCATTGTAGAAACAGTTGCCATTCCGGTAATTCATGTTTCCTGATTATATTAAGATGTGAGGCAATGTTGTTGGGTAGCTGATGGTGCAATGCGCTCCCGTTTCCAGCATATAGAGGCAGCGATTGCAGTAACAGCCGGGAAGTTTCCGATGCTCTGGAGGAAGTATTGATATTAACTTCAGGAAATAGAATGGCGGAAGCACCGGAAATGTTAAGATCCCCGGAAGTATTGTTAGCGGATGGTTTCGGGCTGGCGTTGTTGGTATCCAGCTTAGTAGCAACGTTCTTTTTCTTATTGATACTGATATCTCTTCCTGTACCTGCATGATGAGTAGCAGCACTCCCCCCTGCCTGGCTACCGGGACCAGGTGTCACTGGATGAACGGTAGTACCTTTTGTTTCTCTGCGTGCAACAGTTCTAGCGTTAACACCAGTATTACGAATGTCCGTGTTAAGATTATTTCCTGTGGCCGTTTGACGTTCAGCACGGGTAGCATTCATCTCAATGCCGGCACTGGCCTCGTCTGCAGGAGGTTTAGTATTCACTCCCGTACTGTTGATGTCTGATATGAGAATAACGGGAGGTATGCCGTGTAGTCCTTCTGCACCAACTATGTCCGATGTTGACGGTAAATATTTTTCCAGAGAGAAATAGTTGTGTGGTAAGGTATCCCTATTTTCATCAGCAGGCATTCTTGCTGATGAGGTATCTGTTAAGGTAGGATGCAGTTGGAGTGAATGGTTGGTGTTTGGTCGGATAATGGCATGGTAAGCGATGGCAAATGCAATACCGGAAACGACCACAATTCCGGCCATCAGAGCTGCTTTGTGTAAAAATGGTAGTCTTTTATTCAGGTGCACCTCCGGTGGAGTGGCATTTAGCCTGCGCTCCATATCTGCCCATCCGTCCTTTGCAGAAGGAATAGGAATAGGTGAATTTTCCTCGTTTATATAATCGTTGCCTAAGTTAGATGCGCTCACAGATGTAATTATTTATTCAGATAGTATGCTGTAAATACGGGCTTTAACCGGGTTCTTGTTTCGCTCAGATGCCATTTTATAGTACCTGCACTAAGTTTCAGCCGTTCACTGATTTCCTTTATGGATAAATCTTCCAGATAATATAAAGAACAAATGGTCCTGGTAGCAGGAGGAAGGTAATCCAGTAGTTTATAAATATCCCTCCATTCCAGCTTGCCCAACAGGTTCTCTTTTTTCTCCGGCAAAAAAATATCCAGTTCCTGGTGTTCCGGCCATTTATGCTGTTTTAGCTTATCTAGTGCCGCATTTCTGACAACCGTATAAGCCCAATTAAAGAACGCTCCTTTGGTAGCATCGTATTTTTTTATGTGCCGGAAAACTAAAATCATTCCATCATTCAATGCTTCCAACGCGTCATTGTTGTCACTGAAAAATTTACGACATAGTAAAAAAAATGCCGGATAAAGCTTGTAGTAAAGCTTTTCCTGGCTTAGACGGTTATTGTCAGCACATTCCGTTATCAGTTGTAAAATATCTTCCAATGGGTGTTTTCCTAGACAGTAAGAAATAGGAACGTTGCCATCACACTTAGGTGAAGGCAACGTTTGTTTGAATAAATATTGTGAGTATAATAATTTTATGGCATGCGCCATGATCCGGCGCTTTGAACAACAATCACGGACAGTTACCGCCGATGCCGGGTGGAATCAGGATGATGCGGAATAGTATCGCCGGGATAATGTGGGATTGTGTCGCCGGGGTGATGTGGAATGGTATCGCCAGGATAATGTGGAATGGTATCGCCGGGGTGATGTGGAATGGTATCGCCGGGGTGATGAGGAATGGTGTCGCCGGGATGATGTATGGTATCGTGTGGGATCGTATCGCCCGGATGGCTGGAATCCTTTTTGGCAAAACTGGATGACAGCGGATCATCGGTAGGATTTACCTGCATCTGTTTGCGGCAGCCAAAAACAACAAAAGCCAACAGGACGAGGCCCATTAAATAGAGTGGCATATTTTTCATACTATTCAGTTTATTTAATAAAGTAAACGGGGGCTCAACAGCAAAAGGTTGGGTGAATGGAAAAAAATTTCTGCCGCTTGATTAAATAAGCAATTATTTCTGGCTTTACAAACAATAAACCTTGCGCCTGGAAAAGCGCCGGGTTATCTTCTAGATTACTGTGTGTTCATTTCAATCAAAACACCCGGCTGTTCATAAATACCAGGCTGTGGATGCAAACCGGCGAAACAAATGGTGGAAAATGAAAGAAATAGTCAGGTGATGACCGTTACTTTACAAGGGGCTGCGGACTGAAGTAGAATACATAAACCTGAAAAGGTCATTGTGATGCCAGGGGAACAAAATGATCGGAATGCCCGGATTCTGATACATCCCCGCAGGGTTCAGGTATAGTTTCACTATAAGGTATGGGGAAAGAACAAATAAAACTTAAATGAAGAAAATAGCCGGAGCTAAAATTAGCTCCGGCTATTCGTGAAATTTTGCAATAAAGGTTGTTGTTTAGATAGACATACCACCAAAGCGTGATAAGACGAAATAAAAAACACCAGCTCCATCATCTTTTCTTCAGCACATTATTTTTTCCATTGCACACTGGCAGCTACCGGCAAATGATCTGAAGGATAAACGTCAGACAATACACGATGAGTTAAAATTGAAAACGGATCACCTTTTCTCACTGCGATGTAATCAATTATTTTCGTGGGTGCATCTGAAGGAATAGTATTCGCACAACCGTTATTACAGGAACGAATAAAACCGGCATCTAATTTCTCCACCACTTTGCTGTCAGGTTCTGCATTGAAATCACCGGCAATAATCACCGGATACTTCCAGGAATGCAAGGAGCTGGTAATCTCTTCTATCTGAAGCAAGCGGCTGGCTTCCGACTGGGAGGCATCCATATGTGTACAGGCAAATATCAGATGTCCCCTGGCCCCCATATTAATAAATGCCAGTAACAATACCCTGTCTTCACTTCCACTGATGGCAGTTGGCAACTTAATAGTATGAGTAGAGTCAATTTTATATTTTGACAGTATAGCGATGCCATACCCGCCTCCATCATAGTCAATTGCTTTTGCGAAACAGCTATTCATACCAGCATCACTGGCAATATCTTTGGCTTCATCAACCGTTTTACCTGATCTGCCTGTATGAACGTCTACTTCCTGCAAAGCAACAAAATCGGGTGCTTCTCTCTTAACCACCGCTGCTATAGCTTTCACATCTATTACACCTGGTTTGGAAGGAGGATTGGCATGATGTATATTATAAGTGAGCACTGTCAGTGCATTCTTTTTCTGTGCGGATATATCCTGGCAGATGGTCAGTAAGAAAATGAAACTCAGTATCCTGGAAAATGTTGTCATAACTATTTGTCGCATTAAAGTCTATAAGGTTATTCCTATTATTTTATCGTCGTTTATTTATAACCGAGATTAAAACTCAATGCGACTTATTCCTTTACTACATACCAGGCATAACCTCCTGATGGAATAGATACCGGCAGCGATATTTCATGATGGGCATCAACTGCATAGCTGGTAATATTGCCATCCTTGTCGGTTACTTTTGCATTACCGGTAATCCCGGTATAGTATACAGGCACCTTCATTTGCCTGGTGATCGTCTTATCGGTCGGATTAAATATGACCAGCATCCCTTTTTCCTCGATACCGGAATTCACATGAAACATGGCATCCAGGTCCCGCCCCGTAGGGCGGGCAATATGGATGATATCAGATGTTAGAATAGCCCTGTGTTGTTTAAACCAATTTGTCCATTTGGCTACCATTGCTTTTGTTTCCGGGGTATCGTATAAGCGTTTACCCCGCACTGTAAACTGACAGCCGCTGGCGAGATGCTGAAATAATCCGACCTCATACCGGTCGAGGTGTTGCGACAATGGTTCCAGGCCAACACGCGGATCATCTGTGTAAAAGCCTACCAGTTGCAGCGTCATCCAGCCCATGGTTGGCGCTTTATGCCAGGTGCCGTCATAAATATATTGCCGCCCCAGTAATAATTGTTGCTGGGGAGTAAGGTTGGCACTTGCCTCCCTGTATCCCATGCCGGTGGCACTCTGTCCATTCAGGAAATACCAATCCGGTATGGCGGCGTACATATTGCGTCGCTGGGTTTCGTGTAAAACCCGTACCTGTTGTTTCCATTGTTCCCATTGGGAGTCAAATAAATTATGATGATGCGGATGCTCCAGAGAGGCACATACATCCCCATGATATGGACCATCCACGGTGTAAGACATTAACCCTGTTTTATCGAAAAATTTCCACATTTTAGGATAATAGGTATCCTGCCACTCACTGGCCACACAAACGCTCTGTCCGAATAAGCTACCTGGTTTTCCTGTTTGCGGATCAATACAGTCCACCGCAGCTCCACGTCCTCTGGATGCCACCTGCAATTCATAGCCGCCCGTAATAATACCTTTAGCTGCTGCATAATCTGCTATCTCTTTCCAAAGACCCACATAAGCCGAATCCAGGTTATCATGCGATATGCCTGGCCATGCCATAATATCCAGATGTTCAAATCCAAGCTCGCCCATCTGATCAATAAACTTTTTCAACTCCACCCTGTCATGAGAGGTAATACCTCCGGTGAGGAGTRACTCCGTTACCTGAGGCGCAAGCGTCCTGTAAAAACGCCTGTGCGCAAGACTCTGACGTTCCCGGTCATCGCTGTCATGTAATAGTTCGAATGTTACAAACGACGTAAATTGTTGTTTGGGAAGCACGGTCTCATTGGGTCCCATAGGTGGCCGGCTCACCATCAGGTTATGATGAGGGAAACCCAGAAACCTATCCTCTGCCTGATTATGTGAGGCCCACGTATTATACTCTTTGTCTACCCGCCAATCTGTGGTAGATCTTCCTACCTGGTAGGCCGGTGGCGTCCCTTTATAATGCATCAATGCACTTCCTTCCGTATCTGCATTCACCAGTGCAAAAGAATAATCGCTTTCTACGTGTAGTCGTTTAATCTGGTCCTGGTTAACCGCCAATACTTCTGACTCAGATTCCTGCACTGTGAAAGCAGCACCACCCTTATTTTCAACAGTAATCCATTTGGCTATCACCGGAATTCCTTCATACAATTCATAATGTACCAATACCTCTACCTCTTTCTTAAAATTCTCCTTGTAGAGCGGCGCCTTATAATGCATGATTACATGCACCCCTTTCGGAGGCCACTCTGCGTGTACTGCATTATACTTTTGCTGCCAGGGATAGCGCACTTCAGGTTGCTTTAACTCGATACCATCGAACCTGAAAGCGGATGGTTCAGCTACCAGGTCCTTCAACCAACTGTCCATCAGATAAGATTTTTCCGGCTGGCCACTTAGTCCTCCGATATTAAACCAGGTGCTATCAATCATTACACGCGCCTCTGGCTTTACCGCTCTTATATACTCTGCATTATCAGACAAATTGCTGAAAGCTGTACAGGCAATATTTTCACTGATATAAAACTCGCGGGAAAGCAATCCGTTAGTAAGCAACAATTTCGCGGAAAGCCCGTCAGTGCCGGATTGCACCAACACCTGCGCCGGCACATGTATACGTTCTACCAACCAGTCCGGGTTACCTGATAGTGGCCATTCCGTTACACGCTTTACACCGGGTGTATTTAAAACACCGGAAATCATTGCCCGTTGCTGAGTTACCGATAACTGCCGCTGCTGCACTATTTGTGCGCCATTATAGAGCAAGTGGCGGTGTGGATCAAACTTACCTTCCGTTAATTTACTCAGGCGCATTTCATATATTAAGCCATCGAATGAACTTTTCCGGCCCACAGCACCTGCATTAAAAAAAGCGGGAGCACGCGATACGCTGCCATCAGCTTCCAATGTCTTCACGCCATTGATATAACCAGTCGCCTTCCGCCCTTTTACGACCAACGCCATGTGTACCCACTCACCCGGGACTACTGTCCCCATATTCTTTCCTGCATTACGCCCATCTATTAAAACAGACCAACTATTACCCGTCTGTCCGATCAGGTATCCCAATGAATCATTTCCATAACCTGCGAGCACCTTAAAATCTTTTCCGCCCTGCTGCGCATCCTGCCTGGAATTTGCCTGGGCCCAGACTTCCATCACAAACCCCACTCCTCCATCGTCTATCGTCTGCAGACTGTGATAGCCCGCGTTATTCTTAAATAACAGCGCACCTTCTCCCATCAGCTTTCTGTCTGCAGGCGCATCTGCAAAAAACACCGGTTGACCTGTCTTCTTCAGATCAAAATGATGAGCCAGATCTTTAATCGTATCTGGTCCATTGGCATAGGTAACTTCACCGGAATGTCCGAAATTATAATGCGCTACAACAGCATTTTGCCCGCACAAATCATTTGCAAAAAAGCTAATAATAAAAAAGTAAAACAGGACCCGATAGGTGCTCCGGAGAATAAACATGAACCTGAAATATTAAAGTAAATAAAGTAGCTGCCTTTTATGAAATTACTGATATTATCCATTGCTTTAAAGATCAGCTAACAACGAGACATCTTATCTCTATGCGAAATTATCACAATAGATAGCTTTAAACCTATTAGTTTATTGATTACTATCAATGTTTTTTTGATGTGAGATGATTTAATCCGCAGAGGGATGCCGGGGTGTAGGGGAATTATAAAAAAGAGGCTGAAAAACCCCCTCTGTTAGATCTTTGCTTATGAGACACTATTATACGGACGTTAAATGACAGGAGAAGTTGCTACAACGGCCATTCCCCGATATGGGTGGCATTTGTATAAAAAACAATTTATTCCTACCGAAAACAAATCCAATAGTAGGTGCAAAGATGCCCTTCTTCGACGCAGCATACAACGCTTAATTTAACCATTACAAATACTATTTTTGCACCTCATAAAATCAATCATTCATGCATGGAGGATTAGCAATATTCTCCCCTGTTTTCCCTATATTTGAATAGCCAGCACCATCTAACGAGGCCTACATTCTATGCAATATATATACGAGAATTTTACTTTTCCACCCGACCAATCGTTTACTGTCAGATCTGAAATTCTGGAGATAAAAAAATATGCTGCATTAAAGTCACATGTTAATTTTGAAATAGCATTGCTGGAAAATTGCAGTGGTAAAAGATTTATCGGTGACCATATCGAAGATTTCAATGGCCCGGAACTGGTGCTGCTGGGCAGTTATGTTCCTCACTGCTGGCAGTATTACCAGTTAATCGATCCATTGATTTCTCCGCAGGCAGTAGTCATCCATTTCTTTCCCAATTTCCTTGGAAAGGATCTGTTGGAAAAACCAGAAGCCAAACAGTTAAATATACTTTTTGAGAAAGCAGCCAAAGGAGTTTCATTTACCGGCAGCACCTTGCACACTGCGAAGATGATCATGCATCAAATGGTCTTTGTGTCCGGCCTTACCCGGATTGCGTTGATGATACGCCTGCTCGATATCCTGTCGCAATCTGAAACGTCAAGGGTATTGTCTTCTCCCTTCTACAACACTGTTGAAAACCCCGGTGAAGCCAAAAAAATAAATAAGGTATTCGACCATATCTTTCAGAATTTCAGGAATGATATCACGCTGCAGGAAGTGGCAGATCTCATCCCCATGTCATCAGCTGCATTCTGCCGTTTCTTTAAACGTAACACCAACCGAACCTTAATAGATTTTGTAAAAGAAGTACGCATAGGACACGCTGCGAAATTATTACTGGAAGGACACTACAACGTAGCTGAGGCCAGCTTCAACAGCGGGTATAACAACATTTCAAATTTCAATAAACATTTCAAGGAAATCAAGGGCCTTTCACCACGGGACTTCATGAAACAATACGAGGATAAAGAAAACCTCTTAAAACCGAATACTAACAAAGTATAGTTAATCTTTAACAAAGCGATAGAAAGGCGCTGCCTCCACCCACTTTTCGTTCTTTCCCGCCCCTGCTACACCGGTTTGATAACCATCCATCAATCTGTTCCATTCTGCACAACGTTTATCATATGACTCGGCCGTTTTTCCCATCTGATCCAGGTTAGCATCTGCAGGTACTGAAAGTGTCATTACAAGAAGATATCCATGCCGGTAAAGTGTTATTTTCCTGTATCCTGCTTTTCTAAAACCAGACTCTACTTCGGGCCATATATGCGCATGATAATCCAGGTACTCTTTCAGTTTTACTGAATCGGGCACAATATTCACCACAAAGACATATTCTTTCAACTCAGGCTTACTGTCTCTTTCCGGGCTACCACTACTACATGCATGCAGCACCAGCAAAAGACCAACAGACAACAAAAGCAGTGAAAAAAAARAAGAACGGATTTTGTACATAGTGACTAATTTAATACGATATAAATAATTGTCATGATCAAAGCCAGCAAACCCCATCCGAGCCATAGCCACCTGCCCATCACCAACATTCCGCTGCCGGGAAAATTAAATACCGGCTGATTCTTTTCCGGCGCTTTGAGAATGAGGTTTGTCAGCACTAAAAGTGCCACCAACCCAATAAAAATATAAACAGAAAGTAACAAAAAATGCGGCCAGAAACCTTTGTACGGATAATTTAACACATAGCAGATCCCAATCAACACGCAGATAAATCCACCTCCAAATAAAACGGCTTCTGCACCTATCCGGTGTGTACGCTTCCAAAATATACCACCCAAAAAAACAACTGATAAAGGCGGTGCCAGAATAGACACCAGCCCCTGACTTAACTCAAACAGGCTTTTACCGGAATAAGAAAACAATATAGCAATGGCTACGCCCAAAACTGCTGCCAAGGCTGTCATCCACCTACCAACCGTAAGTTTGGCGCTGTTACCCAAAAGCATAAACTGGCTGACCACGTCCAGCGTAAAAACAGTACTGAATGAGTTAAGACCGGAAGAAACAGTATCAATCAGCGATGCAATCAATGCTGCAATACAAAGTCCACGTAATCCCTGCGGCATCAATTGTTTTACCATCATGATATAAGAGTTATCCGGCTGCGTGATATTTCCATACAGTAAAAAACATAAAATACCAGGTAATACAAAAATAAATGGTGTAATTATCTTCAAGGCTGCAAGGAAAAGAATGCCATACTGCCCTTCTTTTATACTTCTTGCAGCAAGTACTTTCTGAACAATCGTCTGATCCGCACACCAGTAATAAACAGCTACAACGGGATAACCAGCCACTATCGCTATCCATGAATATTCCGGATCCGCTGTTGAATGAAACAACTTCCAGTAATCCGGCGACACGGCTTTAACCACTCCTTCTGCATGCCCCAATTTCCATATAGCCAACAACGTTAGCAACAAAGAGGAGGTAATGATAATTAATGATTGAAACACGCCGGTACGAACAACCGCCCTTAGTCCACCAATAGCAGTATAACTCGTAGATATAATCGCCACCAACACAACAGCCTCCCACAATGAACAATTAAAAACGGTGGATATTACAAGCCCTCCCGCATACAACGCACTACCTAACCACACAAATAAAATGGATACCAGACTGTATACCACCAGGAAATTATATGACCTCCTGCCGTAACGCAACAATAGAAACTGCGGAATAGTGCTGATACCAGCCGAGATATAACGTGGAATAAAAAATGCAGCCAATAATATAAGAAAGATCCAGGCAAGCCACTCGAAGTTACTTCCAACCACTCCTCTTGAAAAACCAAGGCTGGATAACCCTATCAGCATCATTGGTCCGGCATTCGCACTAAACATGGAAAACCCTATCTGCCACCATTTCAGAGATCTCCCACCCAAAAACATGTCAGCTCCTGGTGATRCACGACGGGATTTAAGATAAAATCCCAGAATAAATAGTGTAACTACATATGCAAAAAGTACCAGATAGTCTATACCTGTCAAAGTTATCTTCACAAAATTGGCTTAAGCATCACAAAGATACAACAGGTCGGTAACCCCTGACATTCTTTTTATTCCAAACCTGCTTGGTTGCCAGTTTACCAGTATACTCACAATTACTCCAGTTTACTCTTACCGGTAGCCCCGAAATCTCCGGTAGATAAAATCGTCCGTTGCTCCATCCCGGCTTCACATCAAAATATCTTTCCAGTCCGGACATAATTGAATACATATATTCCACCTGACTGGATCCCGAAGCGGTAGCCATCAGCGAAGAAGTAAACAAAGAGTATCCTCCGGAAGAAAAATCTACCTGGTGCCTGTTGGCCAACTCCTTCACCGCCATCCATTCTTTCACACCGGCCAGGTGTCCTGGAACCGGTTGCAAATGCGAAACTCCAATATCCACAAGGGTTGGAAAAACCCGGGATGTTCTTTCCGACTCTCCAAAAGCAATTTTCATAGGCGTCTGTTTACATAACAATTCAATCTGATCAAAAGAAGCAGAATGAGTAGGCTCTTCAAACCAGGCCAGATCTTCCCCTCCGGTAAGATCTATAAACCTTAATGCCTGCTCACATGTCCAAATCTGGTTGGCGTCCACTGCCAACCTGGTTTGTTTGCCTAAAAGACTACGAACGAATTTCACCCGCTTTACATCTTCTGCCATATTAAGACCAAAATCCTTTCCTACTTTCATCTTGTAGCAATCCACTCCAGCCTTTACGAAAAAACTGACCTCCTGTTCCAATTCAGGGTAAGTGTAGTTAGTCCCTCCTCCACTACCATATACCCCCACATCATTGCTGGTAGCACCCATATAAGTATGTAACGGAACCCCCGCCCGCCTTGCGGCAAGATCATGCAGGGCCATATCGATCTGCCCCAGCAAACCAGCAGCAGGACCACGGAAACCTTCATTCCGGATCGACCAATACAACCGCGCATATAACTGCTCGTAAATAATATCTGTGGAATATAATAACAGCGGTACCAGGCAAGCTTCCAAAATATTGGTATAGCTGCTGTAAACAGGCGATTCCCCGACATTCCCATATTCATCTTCAATCACAATCAGCGACATACCAAACTCGGGGAAAGGTCCCATAGTGGCATCCTGAAATGGTGTAACTGCCTTTACAGGGGCCAACGCCCTGATTTGTATACTTTGGATATTAAATATCTCCTGATCAATACTGTACATTTTACACCTGTTTACCACTATTACAATTCGGGATTCTATATTTCATGAAGTTATGCAACAGCCAGCACCCGTAGTACAACAATATTGACCAGCATCAATGCTATATTTACATCGATTGTATAACAAATTAAAACCAGGGGTAGGAATACCCCCGGCATTTCGTGGAACTTTAAAATGATCAGTTCAATTCAAGATGTACTCTGACAGTTGCTAATTATGTGAAAAATTGAAACGCTTTAGTATAAGATATCTTCCATCTGTGATAAATAAAAGTGAAGATACCTGTTTGAGTTATCCTTCATTTCCCTTTAACTTAAAAGACAAAGATCCTCTTGTGATCTCAAAAAATCAACATCAATATTTGCCGGCTTACATGTTATTTTATCCCTATAAAAAATAGGCCGGTAAACACAACCGGCCTATTTCAACATGATTTATTTTTAACTATTTATTGCAGCGGATCAAAGCCTCCACCCCATTCCATATTCTGTTGCAATACGTTTTTCGATTGTGAAATCTGGGCCGGGTTTAATGCCGAGAACCAATGCGTTAAGTTGTAATTGAATTTATGATTAACGTCTCCATCCACGCTGGCAATATATGCGGCATAAAACTTCGCTCTGGTGGTATCGTTGAGAATAAGTTCATTGCCGGCTACTTTTTTATCGGGTTGCAACACYACGTAAATGGATGGACGCGCGCCCATCGTATTCAGGAGATCATATCTTTTCCAACGTCTTAAATCGCCGGAACGTTTTCCTTCAAATGCAAACTCAACAAATCGCTCCGCCATAAAAGCACGCTGTATTTCTGCTTTCGTTGCAGCGGTGATGCCATAGGTACCAGCGTTACCAGGCATAATACCTGCCCGCTGACGAATCTGATGCAATACATCCAATGCTTCCGAAGTCAGACCTAATTCATTGGCACATTCACCATAGTTCATCAATACTTCAGCAAACCGTATTTCGGGCCAATCGGTTTGTCCTTTCCAACTATTTTCATCTGCTACCGTTGTATCCAATCCTTTTCTGTCGTAAAAGCCTACAAAGCCGGGTATACCTGACCTGCTAAAATCGGTTACCAATACACTTCTGTAGCTGGCCCTTTCGGTTGAATTGCCGGAAATATAACGATATACACACCAATAAGTTTCTCCTTTCCGATAGGTATCAGCGTTTTGGTCAGGGCATACGTAGGGTACTCCTCCAAAAAATACGGTCGCGTAAAAACGGGGGTCACGATTTAAATAGAAATCTTTTAAAAACTGGCTGTTGTAAACCGGATCAGACAACCTGCTAACATCCAGGTCCATAGGCGACCCGTCACGTTTTGGGAAACCGAGCAGCATAGGAAGATAAGGCTGGTTTTCGTTATAGCCACCCGCTTTTAGCTCAGTCAAATCTACAGAATGCCCGGGATAGAAGAATTGGTTCACCATAATCACCTCTTTGTTCCGCTCCTGGTACCAGATGTTCTTGTAATTCTCAAACAATCCATAACCGGCAGCGATGCCAGCATCTTTTGCGGCTTTATTGGCATCGTATGCTGCCTGCCAGCGGGTCTTATCGTTAGAGGGATTAAACAAGGGACTGGCATACCATAACAGCACCTGGCCTTTGAAAGCCATAGCTGCAATTTTGGTTATTCTTCCGTAATCTTTTCCTGCATCGGTGTATACTGCGGGCAAGACTGCAATGGCCTCATCCAGGTCTTTCAGTATCTGCGCCACGCATTCGGAGGTTTTATTGCGGGGAACAAATAATTTCGAAAGATCAGACGGGTCCTGCACATTCAATATCAGCGGTACGCCACCTACCTGCTTCACCATACCCCAATATGTCCATGCCCGCCAGAATTTGGCTTCTGCTACATAACGCTTGTTCAATGATTCGTTGACTACCGTATTAGATACGGTGCCCATTTTATCCAGGAAGTAATTAATTCTGTCAACATACTCATAGTTTAAATCCATATGGGTATTCTCAACCGTAGTAATTCCCCGTTGGTTTTCGCCAAGATTATGCCCATCGGCGTTCATCCCCTCATCACTATCAGCTCCATTGATCGGCCATCCGGGCATTAATTTTCCATAAATATCGTTGAGGTAAGAACTTATCATATTGGCATCGGTCCAGACTTTATCCGGAACAATGGCATCCTTATTTTCATAATCCAATCCCTTTTTACAAGCCTGACCAAACAAGATCAGTATGACCGACAACAATCCTGCGCCGTATGTGGAGAAACGAACTTTACTATTCATAACAATGTAGTTTTTAGTTTTAAAACAAGTTGAATTAATAGGTCACACTTACCCCGAAATTGAATGTGCGCATAATGGGGAAGCTATTGGGTCCACCAATTTCAGGATCGTAATACAACTTGTTAAACTTGCTGATAATAAATGGATTGGAAGCATTGAAAAAAGTGCGTGCACCGGCGAGACCTGCTTTATTTACCCAATTTTGAGGAAGTGAATAGCCAAGTGATATATACTTACACCTCACCCAACTACTTTTTCTCCACCAGAATGTACTTGCATCCGCGGTAACCCGGTTAGTGCCATCGTTAGAGGAGTAACGTAGCGGCATAGAGGCATTCGTATTCTGAGGCGTCCAGCTATCGTTATACCATTTCACCCAGTTCCGGTTCCATTCCACATTTTGTGTCATGGATCTCATAGACTGGTAATAATTTAAATTACCATTAAAGCTGATATCAAGACTCAATCCTTTCCAGGATGCGCCAAAATTTAATCCCACACCAATAGGGTTGTTACTCTTCTTCCATTCAATCGCATCCCAATCGTCTATAATACCATCCTGTTTGCCATTAGGGCCGTTAATATCTTTATATACCAATTGGCCCAGTGCTGCTTTGTAGCCATAATAGGTATAATTGGGATTTGCTGTATTCCAGGCATCCAGGTCAGCCTGCGTTCTGATGATCTTCTCAGCGATGCGGGTTACGATATTATTAGTGCTTTTATTGAGCACATCCTCATACGGATGAGTAATATTCTGATCCTTGATTTTAGTTATTGCATTGCTGTAAGAAGCTATTGCATTGATATGGTAGCTGACATTTCCCGTTTGTCCTTTATACCCTATGCTTAACTCTGCTCCTTTTGCTTGTATTTCTCCGTAATTGGAAGAAGGAAGTGGTCTRCTAAATGTAGGAGGTACTGTCTGAATACGGGCTCCCAGGATGTCATAGGTTTTTGTAAAGAAATATTCCAGTGAGGCATTGAAATGTTTTAAAAAATTAACATCAATTCCTGCATTATAATTCAAGGTTTTCTCCCAGGTTAAATCAGGATTTACCAGTGAGCCGTACTTGATGCCTACGCCTGTTGCTCCTCCTGTGCCCAGAAATGCGCTGTTGCCCTGCTGATAGGCTTCCTGCCATTGCCATCCTCCTACTCCATCATTACCCACTAATCCGGCAGATAACCTGAGCTTGAGCATGTCAATTTTGTTTGACCTGAAAAAATTCTCTTTTGAAATAATCCAGCCCAATGAGCCGGATGGGAAGAGGCCCCAACGTCTATCTGGAGCAAACTGCATAGAACCATCATAACGAAAAGCAAAGGAAGCCAGGTATTTGCTGTTATAATCGTAAAAAAACTGCCCGATATAGGATTTTCTTCCGGAGGGTTGTTCAGTGTTGCCTTCCACATAAGAATCCACTCTGTCGCCACTTGTAAAGCCCCATTGATCACTGATATATACAGGAAACCGCTCCCTGGTACCCTTCATCCAGGAACCATCGTTGCCAGTGCGTTCATAGATCAGCCATGCCTTTACATGGTGCACGTCCTTAAAAGTATTTTCATAATTCACCTGTAGGTTCAACTGATAATCGGTACTCCAGTCATATCGTTCAGATAACCTGTTGGTATGAAAGGATTTTTTGAACGCCACAAAATCTTTAGGGTCTGTACTGATGATATATTGGTCAGTTGTTTTCATCATCCACATATCATATTGCTTAACAAATGCTTTCTCCCGTTGATTGGAAAACGATTTACTAAACTGTCCTCCTACGCTAAGCCCTTTAATGCCCGGAATCTGGTAAGTAAGCTTTAAGTTGGCCACCGGCTTAACGGAAGACGAAGTCTTATACCCGTTATCCCCCCTTGCCTGTGCACCCATATTCTGAATCCATCCATAGTCAATCGGATGACCGTCAGTTGTCCAAACAGGTTGATATGGCTGCCATATCCTTAGTTTAGTATACACATCACCATCGTAATCATTATCAGAAGGGAATTTTTTAATATTATTATTGAGTGATAAGAGCGCTTCTGCCGTCAGCCCCTGTGCAATCTGGGCCTTAATATTGGCTCTTACATTATAATTTTCCCAATTCAGATTTTTTATGAACAGGTGCTGATTACTCATTGAACCGCCAATGAAGTATTGTATTTTATCTGTTCCTCCGGTGATGCTTAAATTATGCGTGGTAGTAGATGGATCCTGCCATACAGCTCCCAACTGATCGTATCCCCAACCATTGTTAATTGTTTTAAACTTATCTATCACTGTTTGGCTATAGCTATTGGGCGTTATCCGGTTCTGAAATTCAAAATACTGCACGGCACTCATCAAATCACTATTCCTGGTTCTTTTGTCAACACCCGTCTGAAAAGAATATTCAATGGTTGCCTTACCGGGTTTCCCTCTGCGTGTTGTCACCACAATAACCCCTGCAGCAGCTCTTGAGCCATATACAGCAGTAGAAGCCGCATCCTTCAGTACCGTGATGTTATCTACCTCATTTGGCGATAAACGGTTAAAATCATCACTACCTGCAATTCTTCCATCAATTACATACAGAATATCCTGCTTATTCTTATCCCAGGTGGTCCTTTGACGGATAGAGATGTTTGGATCGGTGCCAGGTATCCCCTTGGGGCTGGCAACGCTCACGCCAGCTATCTGACCTGCTAAAAGGGTACCCAGTTGTTGAGTAGGTATGCTACGTTTTATCTCATCAAATTTTACGGTACCTATCGAAGCGGTTAACAATTCTTTTTTCTGTGTACCATATCCCACCACCACTACGTCATTGAGTGTTTCGGATGATGCGTTCATCGGAACAATGAGGTTGTTCTGGGCTCTTACAGTAACCGTTTCATAGCCTACTATTGTAACCCGCAAGCGGCTACCTTCAGGCACTGTTATTTCAAACAGCCCCTCCTTGTCCGCTATTGCATTTTTCTTACTGTCAACAAGGGTAATAGTGGCTCCTCCCAACGCCGCCCTGTCTTTTGAATCAATAACTTTTCCTGTAATCCTGATCTGGTTTTGTGCAAATGAAACCTGCGTAGTTAGCAGTAGGCATAAGATACCTAAGAGCCACCGAAGTGGTTCTACTTTTCTTTTCATAACTGAATCGGTTGATAAATCGTGATAATAATATCCTCGACAATGTGAGGCAAATCTCGTTAACGAAGATCACGCGATATATTTTTTTAAACAACAACTGGTTTGATTTTTAGTAATGTTATTTTGCTCGAATATTTTTTATGCAACCGTAATGTTTGAAATAAAATCTAATCATCAGATTGTATTTATATTATCCGGCATTACCAAATTGATACAATAACCATCATCTTCCATTCTTTATCTCCTTACTGAGTTAATGGAAAGCAATCGATTTACAACAGGAGAATTTTTATAGAAACCGTAAAATCGGGCGCACTAAATAACAAACAATGTGATCGATAAAATACGGATGATGTCTACCGCTTCATTAATACTGTCAGTTTGAACTAACATCCGTCAAAATTCATTTTTTGGAATATACGGGACTGATTACTTCTCTGCTTCTCTTGATATCCGGGTTTCATACAAGTGATCATTAAGCGTCCTATTCTATACAGATGAAAGAATGGCTATTGTCAAAATAACATCTGAATAAGTCAAATTAACTGTAGTCTGGAAAATATTATCTATTGACCTTCGTATGCTTTTGAAGCACATAAATAATTCAAGTGCCACGCTATCACCAAAAACATGCTTACTGTTGCGTTGAATATGATCGATGTTATCTTTATTTTTCAGCTTACTGCTAACGCGCTTCCTGTCATATATTTCATGCATGCTGTATAGTATTTCTTATACCAGGTAAAACTGTCTTATTAAAAATATTTGTAGCTTCGCTACCTTCCAGCATGATTGCAACCCCAAATAGATGTAAAATCGCACTGCTTATGAAAGGCAGCGCCACACTCAGAAAATAACGTTACACGAAAAACAAATACAGTGATCGATGAAAGGAACTTTATTATTATCTACACTTCTATTGTGGTTCACCACCGCTTTCTCACAAACCAATAAAAGCTGGACGCCGGATTTGGGTAACGGGCATTTTAAGAATCCGCTCATGTGGGGCGACTGGCCGGATCCGGACATTATCCGGGTAGACGATAAATTCTATTTTATTTCCACCAGCATGCATTATGTACCAGGTTGCCCCATTGCTGTTTCCCTGGATCTGGTAAACTGGGAAATGGCCGGATATGCCGTTTCCAGGTATGATGAAGATGCCCGTTATGATATGAAAGGCGGAGATATGTACCTCAGCGGTTCCTGGGCAGCCACCATCCGCCATCACGACAGCACCTTCTATGTAGGCTTCTGCACCCCTAAGATGGAAGGAAAAGAAGGACATTTCTCTATTTGTACGGCTAAAAGTATCAGCGGACCATGGACAAGAACCATCTTCCCTGAATACCTGTATGATCCGGGACTCTTTTTTGATGATAATGGCAAAGTGTATGTGGCACATGGGCAACAAACGCTTTATATCACTGAATTAAATAGCGATGCGAAGTCCGTAAAAGTTCCACAGCGAAAAATTTACGACAATCGCGGTTTCCCTTATCTCGAAGGATCACATCTTTATAAGATCAATAATAAATATTATATACTTGGCTCTACCGGCGGCACAAGGGGTCGCGAAGTTTGTTTGCGCTCAGATAGTATCTACGGTCCCTATGAGTCGAAAGTAGTGATACATGACGATCATACCTATCCTGGCAATGGATTGCATCAGGGTGGTATGGTACAATTAAAAGATGGCTCCTGGTGGTTTATTATTATGCAGGATCGCGGACCAATAGGTCGGGTGCCTAATCTTGAACCGGTTACCTGGGAAGATGGCTGGCCCATGCTGGGTAAAAACGGGAAGGGAGTAGATACTTTCCCGAAACCTGTCATTGGTGTAACCAGTCCGATTACCGTGCCTGCCAGTTCCGATGAGTTCAATTCTCCCGGATTGGCCCTGCAATGGCAATGGAATCATAACCCGGATAACAGCAAATGGTCGCTGACAGAACGCCCCGGCTATCTTCGTTTAAAAGCCGGCAAAGCATCCACATGGCAGCAGGCTATCAATACCTTAACGCAACGCGTAGAAGGCCCATATTCGGAAGGAACGGCGGAAATGGATGTACAGGAAATGAAAGATGGAGATATCGCCGGTTTGGGCATATTCCAGCTCCCCTATGCCTATGTGGCCGTTCAGCAAACCAACGGCAGGAAAAGAATCATCATGGCAAACAATGACAGCATTATAGCAGTAGTTCCTTTAAAAAGCAACAAGGTCTGGTTTAAGTCTTATGTCAGGGAGAAGGGATTTGTGGCCACTTTTGCCTATAGTACCAATGGTAAAGACTTTATTCCGATTGGAAACGAATTAAAAATGGGATTGGGGCTGGACTGGACAGCCAACAGGTTTGCATTGTTTAATTTCAATACCCGTACAGCCGGCGGCCACGCAGATTTCAACTGGTTCAGGCGATAAATAACGGATCTGCCTCCATTAAAACGCCTTCGCTGGTCGCAGGCGTTGGAACTTTATTCAGCGCTCCATGAGGCAATTTGTTTTTTTGTACCTTGCAACTGCATCTTTACCAATAACAACAGGTCATTCAAGCATTTTATTTTTAGATTTGCCGGATTGGATGATCTTAAAAAGAGAGCAGGATTTAACCGAATGAATAATGATTCAATGGATGAAATTGCACTTTTCCACCAAATAGCTCAGGGGGACGAAACTGCATTTGAAATATTGTTTCATTTGTATGTACCAAAGATTACACCCGTGATTGCACGTGTAATACAGGTAGAGGGACCAGAGAAAGATATTATACAGGAAATATTCCTGGGCATATGGCTTGGCCGGGAAAAGCTGACAGACGTGCTGATTCCACATAGCTGGATTTTCAAGATGGTATACCACCGCTGTTATAGCTGGCTACAGAAACAGGAAGTCCGGAATAAGGCCAGCCAGATCATTATAAGAGAAAGCAGCGACCAATCCAACCTGACAGAAGAAAATATTGCTTTTTCCGAAACATCCCAACTGGTAAAGCAAGCCATTCGCCAGTTACCACCACAGGCACAAAAGATCTACCTGCTCAGCAGGGAGAAGGGACTGAAAATTGCCACCATTGCGGATCAGTTGCAGCTGTCACCCCAAACCGTTAAAAACTCACTGGTCCGTTCCCTGAAATCCATCCGGGAATACCTCATCAGTAAAGGTGTTATGCTTCCGCTTATCCTGCTGGGATGGGATATTTTATTTTTTTCTTAATTTTTTTTTAATCGGATAGGTACTATTTGTTTAGTTGCCGTACGTATATAGCAGGGGGATCTTCTCAATAAGGAGATTTTCCATGATATCAACTAAATTCGAAAGACTTTAAATTTCACTTGTTGTCCACGCCAGAAAGACTTAAATATCTATTAGAACAGGTACAGCAGCAGCGAGCCACGCAGGCAGAGTACAAAGAACTGTTACAGTTCATCAATGATGATGAGGCTGGCGAAGTGCTGCGGCAACTCGACGCATTTCATACCACCGGGCCATCAGCGGCCGCCACGGATGCGGAATATGACCGTCCCTACTGGCAATCAATCGTAAAAGAAATACTGGATTCCGATAAATTCGTGCTGCAGGAACCGGCTAAAAAGCGGGTGCATTTCCTGCAACGTTACTGGTGGGCTGCCGCCTGTGGCCTGTTTATCATATCCGGTGCTTATTATTATCGTTTATCAACGTCCACACATCCGACAGCAATAGTAGCTGCCCCACCTGTAAAGGATGTTGCTCCAGGCGGCAACCGGGCTATGCTCACCCTCTCTGACGGTTCCCAGATACCGCTCGACAGCGCAGGCAACGGCGTGTTGGCACAACAGGGGAATACCCGTATCACCAAACTAAGTAACGGTCAACTGGCTTATAATGAGTCAGGAGCGGCGGCGGATAAAGTATTATATAATACCATGAGTACCCCGCTGGGCGGGCAATACAAACTTATTTTACCGGATGGTACGGCCGTATGGCTGAATGCCGCTTCTTCCATCTACTACCCTACTGCGTTTACCGGACACGAAAGAAGGGTAACCATTACCGGGGAAGCCTACTTTGAAGTAGCCAAAAATGAATCAATGCCCTTCGTAGTGAAGGCTAACAATACAACAATAGAAGTGTTGGGCACACATTTTAATATCAACGCGTATAAAGACGAAGCCAGTACCAATACCACCTTACAGGAAGGGGCTGTAAAGATCACCGCGCAGCAGCAACAACAAACGCTTAAACCAGGGCAGCAGGCAAGGGTAAACGCTAATGGCCAGGCCATACAGGTAGTGGATCATGTGGATCTGTCGCAGGTGCTGGCATGGAAAGAAGGCTTCTTCAATTTCAATGATGCAGATCTTCCTACCGTTATGCGCCAGCTTTCGCGCTGGTACAATGTGGAAGTAAAATATGAAGGAGATATCCCTCAACGGGTATTCAGCGGAGAAATAGGCAGGAACCTCACCCTGTCGCAGGTATTAAAAGGATTATCCAAAACAAGGATCAGATATAGAATTGAAAATGGCAACCGGATTGTTATCCAGCCATAGTTATGAACAATGAAACATTTAGAACAATGAACCACCTGAAACTGTCAGTAGTGGTTTTCCACGCATATTGAATAAAAAACCGGGGATTAAGATTGGCGTCCTACCCCGGTTATAGTTCAATTTCATCAACAAACAAGTCGGTAAACTTTATTTATTAATTCAACCAAACATTGCAAAAGTATGCAACTTAAGGCTATTTGTAATTCCGGTACCCGCAAATATTGGAAGTTTGCGGAGCTCTCAACCAAAATTTTGTTAGTGATGAGACTAACTTCAATCATGCTACTCGTGGCCACCTTACAGGTAAGTGCCAGCAGCAGCGCACAAACGGTCACCTACTCCGCCAAAGCGGTGAGTCTTCAGAAAGTACTCAATGCTATAAAAGAGCAAACAGGGTATGTTTTCTTCTATGATAAAGAGGACCTGAAAAACAGCAAGCCTGTTTCGGTTGACCTTAAAAATGCGTCGCCGCAGGCGGCCATGGAAATGGTGCTGATACAGCAACCCCTGAGTTTTGAAATCCAGGGCAACACCATCTTCATTACCAAAAACGAAAAACCGGCAGCTACCCCGCCAGTGGCACCGCCACCTGCCATCATCACCGGGAAAATTACGGACGATACCGGAGCACCCATTCCCGGCGCATCGGTGGTGGTGAAAGGCACCCAGAAAGGAGCCATTTCAAGCCCGGATGGTACTTTCCAGCTGAAAGACGTACCAGAAAATGCCGTATTGGTGATCAGCAGCCTGGGATATATTACCCAGGAACTTCCTATCGCCAGCAAAAGACAATTCAATATTTCGCTTGTTCCGGATGTAAGCGCATTAAAACAATTTGTAGTAGTAGGCTACGGCATCCAGAAGAAAGCCAATCTCACTGGTGCTGTTACCTCTATCACCTCCGAGCAACTCACCAACAGGCCGGTAACCAACCTGAGTAATGCCCTGCAGGGTACCATGCCAGGTGTAACCGTTACGGCCGCCAACAGCGGACAACCAGGCAGTGATGCCGCAAGGATCCGCATCAGGGGTATCGGTACCATGAATAACTCCGATCCGATTATTGTAATTGATGGAGTCATCACCAACCTGAACAACCTGAATAATATCAATCCTGATGATATTGCTACGATGTCAGTGCTGAAAGATGCGGCTTCCTCTTCTATCTACGGCTCCCGCGCTGCCAATGGTGTGGTGCTCATTACTACCAAACAAGGGACAAAAGGAAAACCGCAGGTGAGTTATAACGCATATGTAGGTAAACAAAATGCTACCGGCTTACCAGATTTCTTACCTTCCTGGCAGGCAGCTACCTTGTATAACAAGGCCCTTGTGAATGAAGGAAAACCAGTACGCTGGACAGATCCCGAAATTCAGAAATTCAAAGATGGTTCTGATCCGTACAAATATCCGAATACCGACTGGCTCGGCCTGTTCTATAAAGGCAGTGGCTTGCAGCAAAACCACTACCTGGGCGTATCCGGCGGCAGCGAGAAAACACAGTACGCTTTCTCCCTCGGTTTGTTTGATGAAAATGGTATCGTGAAAGAAACAAATGCCAAACGTTATACCAGCAGACTGAATATCACCTCTGAAGTTACTGAYAGGGTAAAGGTAAATGCCAATGTTGCTTTTACTAACAGCAACCAAGTAGAACCGAGTAATCCTTATACCGGTGATTTTACGCAGATTGTAAGACAGATCAACCGCATTTCTCCCACCATCCCATACAAATACGCCAACGGCTATTTTGGATACATTGCAGATGGTAGTCCTATGGCATGGCTGGAAGGAAACAGTCAAAACAAATACAATAACTACGACCTGATTGGGAATGTAGGCGCAGATTGGGAAATCATCAACGGTCTTCATTTCAAGCCATCACTTTCCTACGTGATGAAAATAAAACACAATAAGAAATTTATTGCCGACCAACAGTACTACGATGCTAACGGGAAACCTACCTTTTACCAGGGTCCCAACTCTGTAACAGATGAAAACTCCTTTGGTAACACTGTTACTCAGCAGGCATTACTTGATTATACCAAATCCATTCAGAAACACAATTTCAAGATATTGGGTGGCTTCTCACAGGAACTGACCAAATATACTTTTGATGATGGTTATCGTAAAGGCTTCCTGAACAACCTGCTAACCGATGTAAACCTGGCCTCTACGGATGGACAGAAGACCAGCGGATATTCTTATGAATTAGCACTTCGGTCTTATTTCGGCAGGTTAAATTATGATTACGACGGTAAATATTTATTTGAAGCCAATCTCCGTTACGATGGTTCCTCCCGCTTCGCTGCTAACCACAGATGGGGAGCATATCCTTCCTTCTCCGCCGGTTGGAATATAGACCGGGAAAACTTTTTCGAATCTTTAAAGAAGTATGTTTCTTACCTCAAACTAAGAGGTTCCTGGGGTCAACTGGGTAACCAGATCGTGGTGGGTCCGGATGATGCCAATAACCCCGGCTTTCCCTATTATCCTTATGTGTTGCAGGTGAATGGTGGCCAGAACTATACATTTGGCGGTACCGGTGCTACTATCGCCCCCGGTATAGCGCCTATTAATGGTGCTAACGCGGATCTCTTATGGGAATCCACCACTGAAACCAGTGTGGGTCTTGACGCGGGTTTCTTAGACGGAAAATTAAATTTTACAGCCGATTATTTCCGTAAGGTTACCAATGCTATCCTTCTGCCGGTAGAGGTGGGCGCACCATATGGACTGAAGCCTTCTGTGCAGAATGCAGGCGCTATGCTGAACAAGGGTTGGGAATTCTCCCTCAGCTATAATGATACTAAAGGGGACTTTAAATACAACGCAGCTATTAACGCTGCTTTCATCAACAATGAAATAACTGACCGCCATGGAGCCGGCGCCAAAATTGATGGCTATACGTACCAACAGGTAGGCCATCCTCTGTATTCGTTGTATGGATATGAAGCGGATGGTATTTTCCAATCAGCAGATGAGGTGAAAAAATCTCCTTTCCAGACCAACAAAACATCCGCGGGTGATATCCGGTACAAGGATAAGGATGGTAATGATACCATTAACACGGCCGATAAAGTATATCTCGGTAATTATTTCCCAAAAGTAACTTTTGGTATTAACCTGGGCGGCACCTGGAAAAATTTTGACGTCGCCATTTTCCTGCAGGGAGCTACCGGCGTAAAAAACTATATCGATGGAGGTAAACTTGGCAGTGTAAGTTCTTCTGCGGGTAAACCTACGTCTGCATTGCTGGATACCTGGGCACCAGATAATACCGGTGCATCCCTTCCACGCATCTGGTATAACAATAAAGAAAATGACCCCAGTGGTACGCCTTCCTCTTTTTGGGTAAAAGACGGCTCTTATCTGCGCCTCAAAAATCTGCAGATAGGATATACCTTGCCGGGTAGCCTTGTGAAGAAAGCCGGACTTAGCAAAGTACGTTTTTACTACAGCGGACAAAATATCCTCACGTTTGATCACCTGTACAAATGGGTAGATCCGGAAGCGTCCATTTCAAGCAGTATTTATTACTACCCACAGGTAAAAGTGCACACGTTTGGTGTAAATGTTAGTTTTTAACGAAAAGTACTTAACATCATGAAAAGAAACATTCTATATATAATACTCGCTACAGGCTTACTGCAGTCCGCCTGTCAAAAAGATTTTCTGGATAGAAAACCACCGTTTGCTTACGGCAACTCCTCTTTATGGACCTCCCAGTCAGATGCACTGGCTGCCCTGAATGGTTGCTATAAAGATTGGGAAGGCGACTATGCCTTACTCTATATGGATGCAGCAAGTGATAATATGTACAGCCAATATCCCTGGGAAGGCTATACGGATTATGGTAGCGGCGCCATTACACCCGCCAATACCAATGCTTCCAGCCGCTGGAGTTATACTACCATTCAGAAATGCAACTGGTTCCTGGAAAATATAGATAACACACCCATGGACGCTGCCTTAAAGGAAAAGTATAAAAGTGAAGCCCGTTTCCTGAGAGCTTACCAGTATTTTACCATGACCCAACTTTATGGGGACATACCTTTCGTTAAAAATACCGTTACTGCAGACGTAGCCAATACCCTTTCGAGAACTCCCGCTACCGAGATACGCAAGTTTGTGAAAGACGAACTGGCTGCCATCGCTGCCGTATTACCAGTAAGCTACACTGGCAGCGAAGTAGGCCGTATTACACAAGGCGCCGCCCTCTCCCTGAAAGCCAGGATAGAATTATACGATAAGAATTATGCTGACTGTATTGCAGATTGTAAAAAAGTAATGGGCTTAGGTTACGAACTGTTTGGCAACTACCAGGATCTTTTCCGTATTCAAAATGAAAATAACAAAGAAGTTATCCTGGATGTGCAATACAAGGAAAATGATTACGCCAATTCAGACATCGGCATCATGCCGTCGTCTTCCTTTGGTGGCTGGGGCTCACTCGATCCTACCCAGGCTCTGGTAGATGCCTACGAAACTAAAACCGGTAAGACCATCGATGACCCGACATCCGGCTACAATGAAAATGATCCGTACAACAACAGGGACCCGCGCTTAACGGCCACCATCGTTTGTCCCGGTCAATTGTATGAAGGTGCTTACTATAACTCAATAGAAAGCAGCTCAGGCGATTACTACAACGGCGATAACAATTCCAAAACAGGTTACATTCCCAAAAAATTCACCTCTCACCTGTCCGACTTCACCGATATGTGGAATACCGGGCTGAATATGATTGTGATACGTTATGCGGAAGTACTGCTCACCTATGCGGAAGCACAAATCGAGTCTGGTGTGATCGACAATTCCGTATATGATGCACTGGATGCCATCAGAACCCGCGCGGGTATGCCGGTGGTAAACAGAACCCTGTACAATACCCAGGACAAAATGCGTACGCTGGTAAGACGTGAACGCAGAGTAGAACTGGCATTGGAAGGACTGCGCTGGTACGATGTACAGCGCTGGAAAATTGGCAGCACCGTTAGATCAGGCACCGTATATGGTACAAAATTAGGTACCGTAGATCCCGCCAATGGTAAACTTACACTTAGCGGAGAACACGTTAAAGTAGAGCAACGCTCCTTCCAGGATAAGCGGGATTATCTGTGGCCTGTACCACAAAAGGAAAGAGATATCAACAAGAACCTGACACAAAATGCCGGTTACTAATTAATACAACTATAACTGTCGAAAAAATCCCGCGAGTTGAAAAATGAGCGGGATTTTTTTATCTTAAAAAGCGCCCACATGCCGTTATTAAAATGCCGCTCCTATCTTTTCGTCCAGCTGATATATTGGATACTCCCTTTCAGTTTATATGCCCAACAAACAAGAACCGTTTTAAACTTCAATACCAACTGGGCCTTCCAGAGAGGCGATGTAAACGGTGGAGAAAAAATCATATTTAATGATAAGAGCTGGGCCGGCATCAGTATTCCGCATGTAATGCGCATCGAAAAAAAACATAACGGTGGTAATACCGTTTACCAGGGTGTTGGGTGGTACAGAAGATATTTCAGGCTTCCTTCCTCCTACCGTAACAAGAAAATCACTATTTGTTTTGATGGTGTGCAAACCACAGCAGCAATATATCTCAACGGTAAAAAAATAGCCACGCATACCGGCGGGTACATGGGCTTTGTCGTTGACATCAGCGGGCAGGTATCTTTTGAGAAAGACAATGTGCTGGCGGTAAGGGTAACTAATACCGACAACCCGCAGATACCGCCGGGAAAACCACAGTCGAAATTAGACTTCAATTATTTTGGTGGCATCTATAGAAATGTTTCCCTGACCGTTACTGAAAAAATATTTATCTCTCATCCGCTGGAAGCCAATAAAATAGCCGGTGGTGGTGTATTTATCACCTATCCCGCAGCTAACAAAAACACTGCTTCCGTTAATATTAAAACCAATATTGTTAATGCTACCCCCAACCCGGTAAATGCAATGCTGAGCACCACCCTGGTGGACAGTAATGGAATGGCCGTAGCCACCGCCCGCAGCAGTCAGCATATTTCCGGGCAGACGGATACGGATATCCAACAATCCCTGACGGTAAATCATCCTCAACTATGGCATCCGGATCATCCTTATTTGTATCACCTGGTATCTGTTGTTTATAAAGACAATGCACCTGTTGACAGCCTGATCACCTATACGGGTATACGAAACATCGCTTTTGGTACTGACGGATGCTATATCAATGGGGAAAAATTATATCTGCGTGGTGCCAACAGGCATCAGGCTTATGAATACATAGGTGATGCAGCGGCAGATAACATGCAGTATCTTGATGCCCTCCAGCTGAAAAAAGGAGGATTCAATGCGGTGCGTGCCGCCCACTATCCGCAGTCACCTGCCTTCCTGGATGCATGCGACAAAACAGGTTTGCTGGTCATTGAATGCCAACCCGGTTGGCAATTCTTCTCTAAAGATTCCTTGTTTACAGCCAACACCTTCCGGGATATCAGGGAAATGATCCGCCGTGATCGCAACCATCCTTCCGTTTTTCTCTGGGAAACGTCCCTCAACGAATCACCTACTCCTGAAACATGGATGCAACAAGCGGTAAAGACGGCACAGGAAGAAATGCCCGGCAACCAGCTTTTTGTAGCAGATGATTATAATTCGCGGAGCAAAAGTCATTACAATGTTTCCTATAAAGTGGTAAATGAAGATGGTATCGATCCTATGCCCTCCCGCCCGTTCCTTACCCGTGAATGGGGTGATAGCTGGATGGCAGATGCCGAAAAAGAAAACAGCCTGCGCGCCAGCAGGATGTACACGGAGAAAGGATTGATCAATCAGTGTATATTAAGACAAAACGCATTGAATGGAGAAACATCAGAAGCACTCGGCGGCTATTGGGACCATGGCGGGCTGGATGCCAATCCGAGAATAGGCGGATACTTTGTATGGAGTTATAACGACTACACCCGTGGGGCTGATCCGGTTACTGCGTTTAGCGGCGTAACGGATCTTGACCGTTATGAAAAGTTCAGTTACTACCAGCTCAAAGCTATGCAGGATGCCCGCAATCCCACTTACGGACCTATGGTATACATTGGCAGCTATAATAACCAACCTGCCTTAGATAGCACCATTATGGTGTTCTCCAATTGCGATGCCGTACAACTTTATAGAAATAACCAGCTATGCGGTGAAATAACAAGGGCCCAAAACGCTGCCACCGCTCCTTTTGTAGCCGCGAAAGGTGGCAGCCCGTACTTTGTTTTCCATACAGGCAGGTATGAAGCAGGAACGTTAAAAGCCGTGGGCATCATCAACGGAAAAGCTGTTTGCACACATATAGTAAAAACGCCCGGTGCTCCTCACCACCTGGAAATTGAGATCCCCGAGAACCATACTTCCTTCCTTGCTGATGGCTCCTCCATGACGCCTTTTTACGTGAAAGTATGCGACCGGAACGGCACACTCATTTCCAACAAAACACCCGGGCAATCTTTTCTCATCCGGATGAATGTATCGGGCGAAGCCACACTGACAGGCGACAACATCCCTTCAGCAGGTATTGCGCTGCAACAAACAGAGGGAGGCATTGCCTACGGCATTATCCGCCATTCAACAACGCCAGGCAACATCAGGATCAGTGTAAACAGCCCGGGATTAGCCCCGGCTAACCGGCTCATTAAAACAATAGCTTCTTCCGGTAAATACGTAAATGACGGCGCCCATCCCCAATGGATAAACGAAAACAAAACAACCCCTGTAGCCTACTATACGGATACCACCACATCCGGCCAAAAACTGCCGGAAATTAAACTGGCGGATAAATCCATTGCTGTTCAACCCGGCCACAACCAGGAAAACATCCAAACCATGATAGATGGCAATACCGCCACAGGATGGGCTGCCAGCGCAGGAAGCCTCCCCGTCAACATTACCATCGATCTCAAAAAAACAGCTACCCTCAGCGGTAGCCGTATTGTATGGGGAAAAGATAGTGACTGGTATACCTATAGTATCGCGGTATCTGTTAATGGCAACGACTGGGTGGAGGTGAAAAAACCGGAGCGGGTATCCGGACAGGAGTACAAGATGGCATTGTTTCAGGCGCCGGCTGCAAGATATGTACGCTATCTGATTACCGGTATCCAACCGGAAACCAGTAAAGTAGCCGTGAAGGAAATACAGTTATACGGCGGAATGTAAAGGCAGCACTACTACCTACGGGCTGATGCTCCCCAAAATAAGAAGCTGGACATACCTATTAATCAAAGAAGGCCACGACCATCCCGTGGCCTTCTTTGATGATTGACGGTACGATGACGCGCTGAAAAATAAATCCTCTTAACATTAGCAAATAAAGCATCAGCTAAAGTCAGTTTTCTGGTTGAATACTATTCACACGTAGAAGATATTTACATCCAGATAAATATACATGAAGAAATGCCCGGTCATACTGTAATAGATGCCAGGAATTTTACTTCTCCATCACGGGAACGCACCTTAAAATTACTTATTAGAATATGAAACAATTAGTTCTTCCTGTTTTACTGATCTCCATCATCGGTAATCTACATGTAAATGCGCAAACTAAATCATCCGGTGCAAAAACGCCGCCTGTAAAGAAAGCGCCCATCACAAAACCAAAGCAGCAGACAGCTCCGGTTATCAGGCAACAGGATATTGACGAGGGCAAACAGTTGCTGAGCAAATCTGATTGTCTTGCCTGTCACAAAACAGATACAAAAATTGTGGGTCCTGCCTATTCAGATGTAGCGAAAAAATATCCATATACAGCTGCCAACCTCGAACTGTTATCTTTTAAAATTATCAAGGGTGGCGCAGGTAACTGGGGAGGTGTCCCAATGAGTCCCCATCCGGCTCTCCAGCAGGAAGATGTAAAAAAAATGGTGACCTACATACTCTCTTTAAAAGCCAAATAAAGTTCAGCTACCATGAAAAAGAAAATATGGGTGATAGCTGCGCTATCTGGTTTCAGTCTTTTTATTTATCAATGTAAGGTGGCTGAAAAAAGCACCCGTATTAAGCGGGATGCGGCCGGCAACATCCTGGTGAATCCATCTCCATCTCCCGCTTATAAATCACCTAAAGAAAGCCTGCAATCTATACAGGTTCCTGCCGGTTATCACTTACAATTGGTAGCCAGTGAGCCTATGACCAAGGAGCCGGTAGCTATTGTATGGGACGGTAACGGACGTATGTATGTAGCGGAAATGCGGACCTACATGCAGGACATCAATGGTACCGGCCAACAACAGCCTATCTGTCGTATTTCCATGCTGGAAGATACCAACGGAGACGGCACGATGGATAAAAGCAGTATTTTCATCGACAGTCTTGTGTTACCCCGTATGATGCTTTGCATTGGTCACAAGCTGTTGGTAAATGAAACTTTTACTTACAACATCTGGAGTTATACGGATACAAACGGAGATGGTATAGCAGACAGCAAAGAACTGGTTTACAAAAATAACAGACCGGATACCCGTAACCTGGAACACCAGAAAAGCGGATTGGTATGGAACCTGGATAACTGGATATATGTGAGCTGTGACCCGGTAAGATACCGCTATTCCAAAGGTAAGCTGGTTCCGGACACCCTGACAAATTCACCGGGCGGACAATGGGGACTTGGTAACGACGACTATGGACGTCTGTTCTTTTCAGCTGCAGGAGCGGAGATCCCGGCCCTGGGATTTCAGATTAATCCGGCATATGGCTCCCTGAATTTCCAGGATCAATACAACGAAGACTTTCTCGCAGTATGGCCTATCATTGCCACCCCGGATGTGCAGGGCGGATTAAAACGTTTGCGTGCAGATACTACCCTTAATCACTTCACCGCTGCCTGTGGGCAATCCGTTTACAGAGGAGATGCATTACCGGCAGACCTGAAGGGAGATCTTTTGATATGCGAACCAGTTGGCCGCTTAATCAGGCGTGCAAAAATAACAGATGAAGGTGGTAAAACGATCCTGAAAAATGCCTATGAAGGTCACCAGGAATTTATCACTTCCTATGACATGAACTTCCGGCCGGTAAACACAGCTACCGGTCCTGATGGTTGCCTCTATATCGTAGACATGTACCATGGAATTATCCAGGAAGCTACCTGGACAGCGGAAGGTAGTTTTCTACGCCCACGCATTCTGCAAAAAGGACTGGAGAAAAATATCGGACGCGGTCGCATCTACCGGCTGATACATGATAATTACAAAGCCGATGAAAAACCACAATTACTCGATGCGCTGGCTAATAAACTGATGGCCTGTCTCGACCATCCCAACGGCTGGTGGCGGGAAAATGCACAAAAAGAAATCATCGCCAATGGTGATCTCTCCGTTGTCCCTGAACTTAAAACCATTGCCATTGGAAAGCACGCTACCATCGGAAAAAACACCGGTGCCCTGGCGCGTATTCATGCACTGTGGACCCTTGAAGGGCTAAACGCTATAGATAAACAAACTTTGTTCACGGCGATGAAAGATAGCGCCGCGGAGGTAAGAAAAGCTGCTGTATGGATCAGCGAATCTTTTTTAAAGAAAGATGATGAAGAAGTACGCAATCATATAGCAGCCATGCAAAATGATCCTTCCGCCGCCGTACAGGTGCAGCTGGTACTTTCACTGGCCAGCACTAAATCTCCCGGAGCCATGACCATACAAAAGGCCATGATAAATGCCTCCGCTTATCCGAACATGCTCATCAGTGCGGCCCACAGCGCAGAAGTAAATGCCAATACCAAACTATTTGGTAGTCGTCTTGCAAATATGCCGGCAGCACATCGTAACCTGATCCTCAATGGTGCCAATATCTATAAACAACTCTGCTCTACCTGCCACGGGCCTGATGGTAAAGGCATCATCGTTGGTGGCGGCAGCGCAGCAGCACCACCATTTGTAGGTTCCAATCGTGTAAGCGGCGACAAAGCGCTGATGACTAAAATATTGCTCAATGGCTTATCAGGGCCTATTGATGGCAAATCATTCACTGATGTAATGGCTCCATTCGGCGCTTCCAATACCGATGAATGGGTAGCTTCCATTTTAAGCTATGTACGCTACAACTTCGGAAAATACGATAAAGGTAAATCGCCGATAGTGGAAGTAGATGATGTCCGGAAGATCCGATCAGAAGTAACCGGCAGGGATAAGCTCTGGACGCTTGATGAACTGGAAAAGATAACGAAGTAGTCATCTCTGATCAATCTTTTTTTCATTATCCATACCTGCAATAACAATAATTTGCAGTCGGGTTATTCAAACAAGGCCCGCCAGGCCGCACCGGTATCATTTCCCCGGCAGGCCATGGCGGGCCTTTTCTTTGTCAGGCACAGATACCTGTGTTTTTTTTGAGTAGAGGCTAATTTCTCGCTGACTTTTATGTTCTTTGTATATTTAAGTGAACAGGAATTTAGCACCACTCAACAAAAATTCCCAACGAAGCATCATCAGTATCAAAAGAACATATGAAAAAAATCTTCCTCATTGCCACCTGTATTTGCAGGACGTTTATACTCAGTGCCCAGTCAGGAGCAGCCAACCCGGTCCCCTTTGTGATTCCCAACCTGCAGGAATGGAAAGGCGGTTACGGACAGTTCACGCTTCAACCATCAACAGCTATTGTAATTGAAGAAACTTCCGCCAGTCAACTGCTTGCTACTGCAAAAATTCTTCAAAAAGATCTGCAACTGCTCACCAACAATGCTCCATACCCGATAAGGACAGGTGCTCCTGCCACAGGCGATATCTTCCTCAGTCTGCATGCTACCGATACAACATTGGGCCAGGAAGGGTATTTGCTGACAGCAAACCCTGCGTCCCTCCATATTTCGGCCCTGCATACGCGCGGTTTGTTTTGGGGTACCCGCACGCTTTTACAGGTATTGGAACAGGATAAACAGCACCTTCATTTCCCTTCCGGCACCACCAAAGATTATCCCCGCTATGCAATCCGTGGGTTTGTGCTGGATGACGGCCGGAAATTTTTCAGTCTTGATTTCCTGCGTCAGTATGTGAAGCTGATGGCTTACTATAAAATGAATGATTTTCATATACACCTTAATGACAACGGCTTTTATAAACACTTCGGCAAGAACTGGGATAGCACCTATGCAGCCTTCCGTCTGCAAAGTGATACTTATCCAAACCTGACCGCAAAAGACGGATCCTATACTAAACAGGAGTTCAGAGAGCTGCAGTCATTGGCTACGTCCTATGGCGTGAATATAGTGCCCGAAATTGATGTGCCGGCACATTCGCTCGCGTTCACTCATATGCGACCGGAAATAGGCAGCAAAAAGTTTGGTATGGACCATCTGGACCTCGATAACCCGGTTACCTACCAGGTCATTGACAGTGTTTTCATGGAATACCTGGAAGGACCGGATCCCGTGTTCTCTGGTCCGGAAGTCCACATAGGCACCGACGAATATGATAAATCTTCCGCAGAGCAGTTTCGTGCTTTTACGGATCACTACATACGACTGGTAGAACGCTACGGCAAAAAAGCAAGACTATGGGGCGCACTTACTCATGCCAAAGGCAACACTCCCGTAAAAGTGAAAGGTGTTACCATGAACGTTTGGTACAATGGCTATGCTGATCCCGTGGAAATGAAAAAAGCAGGATATGATATCATCTCTACTCCGGATGGATGGCTCTATATTGTTCCTGCTGCCGGCTATTATTATGACTATCTCAACCTGCCCATGCTTTACAAGAAATGGGAACCTGTTCAGGTGGGAGATGTGCGCTTCAAAGATCAGGACCCACAGATCAAAGGAGGCTCCTTTGCTGTTTGGAATGATGTGGTAGGTAATGGCATCACGCAAAAAGATGTGCATGACAGGGTATTCCCCGCGATGCAGGTGTTATCTCAGAAAATGTGGCGTGGCACGGATACCACACAACAGTACGATGTTTTTGCCCAAAAGGCTTCCGCTATCGGAGAAGGTCCGGGCGCTAATATGCGCGGAAAAGTAGCCGGCGAAACAGACCTTGTATTAGACTACGACCTACGCCAGGGCAACAGCAAAGACCGTTCAGGCAATAAAAGGCATATCGTTAAAACCGTCCATTCGGGTAACAGAAAAGATGGCCTGCAGCTGAATGGCGGCAGTAGCTTCGCTCAAACACCTGTGCAGGAAATTGGATATAATTATACGGTTGCATTTACCATTAAACCAGATATCAATAATGGTCCGAACGCCACCTTGTTTAGTTCCCCGGGATCCACTGTTAAACTGAAGCAGCAGCAAACCGGAAAACTGGGCTTTTCCCGTGAAGGATATGACTATGTATTTGATTATGTAGTGCCTGCAGGTAAATGGACAACATTAGCCATCAGTGGCGACCATAAAGGTACACGCCTATATGTGGATGGTAAATTGCTGCAAAGTCTGAATGCACAGCGGATCAGTTTTGCCGGTACCAAAGATTCCATGACAAAGGTACAGACCCTGTTTTTTCCCTTACAAAATATAGGAGATACCGTTCATGCTTTTAAAGGAAGCATCCGGGATCTGAAAGTGTGGAATGTTGCTGACAAGTTAAAATAAGCCTGGTATTTATTTCAAACGATAGATCTCTTATAATAAAGGTGCCGGCAATAGTTTGCCAGCACCTTATTATTTTCCCCATCTTTATGCTATCCAAATATAGGATGGCCTTCCAGAAATATTCTGTGTAAAACAGCAGAAAAAACGATCGATGAAAATAATATCGTTCCTGCTGTCAATATTAAATCGCTCATCAGATATTTTGAAAAAGATGTCTTCCCTTTACTACTTATTTCTCCATTTCTTACACCTTTTACGAGAAAAAAAGCCTTAAAAAAAAACAATGCCGCTATTAATAAAAATACGGTTCCAATGGTAAGGTTAATCATCAGCACATTGCTGCTTAAAACAATACTCCCAATAGTAAACAAGCCTATCAAAGACCATAGGAGTACATTCAACCAGGATGCTATTATGTATATTCTTATCATACTTAAAATTTTACCGGCAATTCATGGCTTTATCCTCTTTCGCTTACTATCAGTTTCCGCTCTCCATTTACACGAATCCATACTTTTTTTCTTTCTGTTGAGCTGATCTTATACTTCGTAACTTTTCCGTTTTCCCAGGTGCAATCTACCGTATATCCCCCACGTGCTTTCAGGCCTTTAAAAGATCCATTAGCAGCCCAGCTGGAAGGTATCCCCGGGAGCAAATGAATTTCACCGGCATGGCTTTGTATTAACATTTCTGCTACGGCGCCGCTGATGCCAAAGTTACCATCCAGCTGAAAAGGCGGATGATTCGCAAAGAGATTAGGTAAGGTGTTATAAGTAAGTAACCCACGCAGCATGATACCCGCCTTTTCGCCTTCACCCAGTCGTGCCCATAGAGCACAGCGCCAGGGCCAGGTCCAGGAGCGGCGACTGTCTCCAACGGTTGATTCCACCGTAAAAGTTGTGTTTACATTTTTCCCGTAGTTCCCACTACGGCTGCGTAAAGAAATAATGGCGGCTTTTGCCAGATCGGGGTTAAGGGTCATACTGATCTGACGACCGGGATATACTGCAAACAGGTGTGAAGTATGCCGGTGCTGATCATCCGGGTCGTCCCTGTCTTCCTGCCATTCCTGTAGCTGCCCCCATTTCCCGATTTTATTGGGTGCAAGATGTGCCTGCATATCTGCCACCTTCGCCTGATATGACGAATCGATACCCAGTGCTTTTGCAGCTTCCAGGTAATTTTGGAAAAGATCCCATACCAGCTGCTGATCATGCATTACCCCATCTTCCCTGGGGCCATGCTCCGGCGACCAACCATTAGGCACCATCAGCATACCATCGGGCATTTTCTTAAGCTGATCTTCCCAAAACCCGCAAATCTCTTTTAAAACAGGATACGCCGTAGTACGTAAATATTCCTTGTCCATTGTAAAAGCCCAATGCTCAAACACATGCTGACCATACCAGGCACTGGCCGGAATATTCCATTCCCAGCCATTACCACCAAAAATACTTTGGCTGGTGCGGGCGGTCCAGCCACGTACATCCTTCCCGAAAGCTTTTTGAGTAGCGATACGGCACGGCTCCCGGAAAGCTTTAATGAAGTCTATCAAAGGCAATTGACAATCAGATAAATTGGTGGATTCAGCTCCCCAGTAATTCATCTGAATATTGATGTTGTTATGATAATCACTAGCCCAGGCTGGTGTATTACTGTTGTTCCACAAGCCCTGCAAATTGGCTGGCAATCCACCTGCGCGGGAACAACTGGCCAACAGATAACGACCATACTGGAACATGGTTTCTTCCAGGTCGGGATCGGCACCACCAGCTGCATATTTTCCCAACCGGATATCTGTGGGCAATACAAGCAAATCATTGGTTGTTTTCCCTATATCAATAACTGCGGCAGCTGTAAGATGGGTGAGATCTTTCGTATGGCGGCTGATTAATTTTTGATACCCGGATTTTTGAGCAGCCGCTATTTCCTGCTCAACCAAGGGCATCGGATCTGCACCACGCCACCCGGAATTGTAGTCAGGCTTATAATTGGTGCGTGCATCCAGGTAAACAATAATCGTATTGCAATTTTGAAACACCCATGTATTGCCTTCCAGTGAAACACTACCACCTTCATTAGCGATATGAAGCCTGGCTCCATATTTCAGGTGGTTAGGCATTTCGCCCAGAAAACTCAATCCATTTGCATCCGCAGTACTCACGGCCCCCTGTGCTGATTGCAGGGAAATTTTACCAGACAAAGCCCCCATTTTACTGGCTGTATATCTGAAAACAATTACCTGGTCAGGATGACTGGCAAAAGCTTCGCGCCGAAAACGGGTGCCATCTATTTCAAAAAATGTGGTGTGAACGCCGGTTTGAATATTCAAGGAACGTTGATATGTGGTGGCAATATCCCCATGATTAAAATCTATTACGAACTCCCCAAAATTGCGATACGAACCAAAACCGTGATCCCCTGTCTGATAATCTCCGTCCCAATTGTTATCTCCACTCCAAAGACTCTGTTCATTAAACTGTATCCTGTCGGTTTTAACGCCGCCATAAAGCATGGCGCCCATTCTCCCGTTACCAATGGGTAAGGCTTCGGCTTCCCATTTTCCGGCAGGCTTGACATACCATAATTCATCATTATGTACACCTTCTGCCCTGGCACTCACTACAACAATCATCAATAACAGCCCTGCTAAATACTTACAAACACGCACCTCCATACTATCAAATTGAGAATTCATTAATTTATGGTTTTTGCTTTTATTAACAACGCTGAATGTGGGGGTAAGTCTTTAACCTGGTATGTTCCATCATGAACACCCAGGTCGGTACCCAACCAATAATTCTCCAATGACGATTTAGATTTTAATTTTATCTTCAGCGAAACCGGCTTACTGTCATCCCAGTTCAGAAAATAATAATATTGTTCCGCACCCATATCCATACATCCTGTTTCAAATTTGTCATTTGTAAAACGTGCACTTTTACCTGCGGGAGGTAACTGTTTCCGGATAATATCAAATTGTTTTTCCGAGAGGCTGGCGTATTTATCACCCAACAGCATCAAACCACCAACAGCATGAACCACCGTTGCATGAAACAAGAATTCATTTGGTGTAAGTTCCGTCCCGGAATTATCATTTGGCCCCAATACTAAACAATCCGGATCGTTATACCATAATTTCCCGTTTTGCCAGGAACGCATCAGGTTTTCCCTGGCGGTTGATTGAAAAGAATTCCAGTCTCTTGATACATCATTACTCGTACGACAGGCGGTTATTAAACCCAATGAAGGCCATATGGGGTTATTACATCCCAGGATAACGGTATTGCTATCACAGGCTTCCAGGATGGCTTTCATACCGGCGCGATAAGCTTCGATCCGGGTTGCGTTGGCATCATAATGAACCCCTTTGTGGATAGCACCCCAATAGTTGGCATCCAGCTTAAAATATTGTACGCCCCATTTTTCACGCATCGTTCTAACCACATACTTTAAATATTCCTGCGCATGTGGATTGGTCCCGTCCAACACATACCAGGGGCCATTACGCCAACCGCCAAATCCGACGGTAGCCGAATTAAGCGGCTGCCCTGTGCTGTCTTTTACAAACCAGTCAGGATGTTCGGTGAATAACTTCGATTTTTTTTCCGCAATAAAAGGAGCCAGCCATATAGCGGGCGTAAAACCAGCATTTCTAATTTCCGCCAGCGTACTTTCCAGTGAACCGTACCTCGGATTTTCATCCAGCCAGTCCCCCATATATGGCTGAAAGCCATCATCAATCTGAATATATTTCACTGCCGGCAACTTAGCGGCAAAACCCAGCATGTTTTCACGAATATCTTTTTGAGAGACAGAAGGGCCATAACAATACCAGGAACACCAGCCCGTAGGCACTTGCTTTCCAAAAATTGGCGGATGTTTTAAAGCAATCTGTTTGGTTAATTCGTCATACAGCAAATTCTTATCGGTTCCGGCCAGTGCCATAAAATCTTCCAGTTCTACCCGCTGTCCGGGTGCTAATTTTAAATGCTCTACATCTACGGAAACGATGATCTTATTTGCTGAAAAACTGATACGCCCCATGAAGCGCTGGCAGGAGGAAAAAGCCAACATTAAACATTCACCACCAGGTAAGGTTAAATTAAACATGCCATATGCAGTGGGCATATGATGGGGTCCTACTACTTTATAGTGTCCTTCATCCGTATAACCGCCAATGTTTTGAGGATGCCCTAAGCTCCCCCCGGTTTGTGACAACATCTGGAATCCTTCACCATAAATCTGACTACTGCTGTCCAGTACAGCCCCCTCTATTTCAAATAACACGATATTATTGACATAGATGGCTTGTGTGCCATTGTTAACTACCGCCGAACGAACCATTTGGTGGTCCCAGCTCCTGGTTATCACTAAAGAGCTGTTATCAATACGGTTTTCAGCCGCATCCTCGCAATATGCCCGCGACTTTCTCAAAAGAGCAACTATCTTTTTTGCGTCTCTGATTTTTTCAGCAGAAACAGATAAGGAAAGGGACATTATGACACAGCAAAGAATAAGAACTAATCGTTTTTTCATTTTACATTTTTAGCAGTTGTCTGAAACATTGACAGACGGCTAAATTTACTACATTGGCTTCCTTTGTATGTGTACAATCTTATCCAAGATCAATGCTTTATTTGCGTAAGATAAGCCTGCTATCTTATGCAGCATGCTCTATTGTCACCCGGTGTTAGCCTGAATTCGATGTTTGAATAGCGTTACTGTTTTTTCTCAATGATGATAAAACCTCCTTTGCCGGCAGGAACATGGAGGTCATTGAGATGGGTATACACTTGTTTTTCCTGAAGACGGTTTACTGCCGGTGCATAAATAGAAACCGCTGCGGGTGTCATCTTCAGGGCATTCCAATCCAGTGATAATTGGATATGGCGATCTTCCTTAGCCCAGCTGGCGTAAACGATTAATATTTTATCTTCTTTTTGGTAGATAGTAAGTTTAACATCATCCTGGTTGCATTTGACAGGAATACCGGGGTCCCAGTATCCGATCATACTGGATTGCCGGATGCCAAATTCATCCCAGAGTTTCCATATTGCAGAAGGGTCGCAACCAACCCAGCCAAGACGGGAAGTCATCCCATAAAGCATGCCCCTGTAGGCGTTTCCGCAACCATTCAGCATTTCTCCATACAGCCCAAAGGGCAGACCCGCCATTTCTGTTAACCAATAATCCGGGCCCTCATCATAATTATATCCTTCGCCCAGCCAAAGACTGTTGATGCAGGGAAAAAGCTCCATGTATTGATTGGCAGGACTATTCATCCCATAGGAAGCACTGAAATTGTTACCAGAGTGAAAGTCGATCAAACAGCTATCGGCAGACCTGTCAAGTACTTTCCGAACCCGCTTCATGATTTCCCGGTCGTAGCCCACGCCATCCAGGTAGATCCCCCTCATCCCTGTATTTTGGGCCAGCCAGCCCAGGCCTTCCAGGTAATAGTTATGAAGACGCGAGAGACCTTGTGTGCGGATAGACATGTCATATTCGCCTCCCTCCAGAGGTGTATGCCAGGCAGCATCGTACCTGGTCCGGAGATGTTCGACCAGCCATGGACCTCCTTTTGCATATAAATTTCCACCAAGGCCATCATCGGCGAATTGGTCGGCCAGCTGAGCGCCAAGACCGGGAGTAAAAATTTCATCACCAAGACTCCGGAACGCCCAGAGTTCTGCAGCGTAATTACTCAGTTCTCTGACTGTATAATATATCTTGGTCCTTATTCCGAACTTCCTGTTTGCATTGATATACCTCTTTAATGTATCCGTAGCGATGAATGGATAATTGATGTAGGGGTTCAGCAGGTTTCCCTGGTGAACGTTCATTACTGTTGCACCTTTATTCATCGCCTCTTTTCTCCAGTTATCTATCGGAGGGTCAGCCTGAAAATACCGTTCATCCCAATGATTGTTGTCCAGCGGCTTAACGGGCGTAATGAGTAATCCGAAATTGAGATGTATTGTCTGGCCTTTCCGAAGCATTTTCTTTCCTGTGAAAGCTTTAAATAATACCCTGCCTTTGTCCTGCACTTCATCATTTAAGGTACATCCACCAAGTCCCTCATTACTCCAATCTTTATAGGTCCCTGTCTTACTAAAATTGTATAAGGACCAGTCCGGGCTTTCATGCTTTAGCTTACATTGAAGTCCGGCGTTCACATCGCCGAGCCAAAGCTGATTGTTGGCCAGTTGCTTATCCCATTTCCAATCCCAATGTTCAGGGCGTTTTCCGCCCTTACGGCCCAGCCCCATCATATAAGTGGCTGCCTGATATGCATAGGGAATTTGTAATTGAATATCATCAAGTGCCAGGTCCTCTCCTGCTGTTAGCGTTACCTGGTAGTCGATATGCCCATCGCATTCCATTTTTGCAGCGATTTCAAGAAGGGTTTGTCCATTATGCAAGTTGGTCTTCCAACTCACAGCCCCTTCCGTTTTCAACGTGATAACAGGTTTTCCGCCCTTCCAGATCAGCTCTTTGTTATTATGCGAAGCCACTAACCGCATTGGGCCGCTGAGAATATCCCTGGCTGGTCCTCCTGTTCTGTCATTAGCGCCGGAGAAATTGCTGGTGATTTTGTCTGGTAAACCATAGCGGTCAAATCGAAGCTCCCGCCCCAAAACCCGAATGATATTGCCCTGTAGCTGAACGGGTGTATACGGTTTATATAAACTGTCGTCCAGCCCGATCTTCGAATCCAGCCAATTTAATCTCGCCATCCTGAACAATTCATTGTAGCCCCGGTCCACAAGCAGGGAATCCTGTACATCGAACCTGATCTTCAGCGTTCTCTTGTCAACGCCTTCTGCCAGCACTTCTATCTCTCCTTCATAAACTCCCGGCCTGGTAGCTGATGAAACATCTACGCCGATCCACATTGGTTGAATCTTACCCTTTTGTATACTTATCTCCTTGGTAAATGGCTTACCCAGCCAGTCTACCCCGGCCAGGTTGAAACAACGGATGGCCGATCCGGGAATCTTTTCTCCTCCTCTACTCCGCAGATCCGTAAATACCAGGTGCACATTTCGCAGATCCCTGAATGGCGTATATATCCCCAACTGAAAGGCAAAGAATTCGTTTCGCAGTATGGTAGCGTTAAAGGGTTCGCCCTCTTTTCGCTGTACCCAACGCAATGGGATATCAGCATCCATCCGGATAGGATGTTTCCTGTCTTCCGGGAAAAGCAGATAATCATTCTTCCTGTTAATGAGCAGCAATTCTTCTACTTCTCTCGCAGTGGCGACGGTTTCCATAGGATCGAAACTATCGAACTCAGTTACAGACTCAAAACGAAGTACCTGCGCCTGAGACAATGCTTTGCCTTTAAACTTTGCGATCCATTGGGAATCTGCCGTTTCCTTTGCAGTTGGATAGACCGTATTTGGGAAGTACCAGCTGCCTGTATTCCTGTAGGGTAAATAGTACAGATAATATTTCCCCTTTCCTGTGGATGGCTCGAAAATGAAGTCGGAAAATTCTTTATTGATAGCCAGGAAACTAAAATTATGTATCAATTTCCCGCTGGAAGCATCTACCAGGATAACAGACTTATGCCTGGGATCATCCAACCGTCGCCAGGGTATATGCACCTGTACAGCTGGAGCATTATCATTCACTGCTATGACAACCCGGTGATTACCAAATTCACGGCGATCCCATTGGCCGGTAGTATACGCAATTGTTTGAGCCGCGATTTTTTCAATGCTTAACCCCAAAAGCATCCACGCACCCAATATCACCGAAAATATCTGACTGTTAAGCTTCCATTTTATTAAACCTTTCATATAGCTATTTACTAAAATTGAAAATTATCAAATCAATTCTGTAATCCGGTTAAAGGGTCAAAATTATAGCTACATTCATCAAAATAGTGGAGCTTTCCAGGTTGCTGTAAAAATGAAAGATGGTCTCAGTTTTTTTCAAACTTAAATTGGGGTCTTTAACTTCAATGTTTTGTTGCGGTTGTAACCCGCATACTCCACTGAAAATATATCTTCTCACTAATAGCGTGATTACGAATCTTATCAAGTACATTTCCCCTGATCATATCCACCATATTGTCGGGAATACCTTTTAGTGCGTTCATTACATCAGCACTTACAGTAGTTACATATAGCCAGTAGTCGTTCATGGAACTGAATTCCACGACTCCTGTTATCTCTTCCTCTGTGATGTCTTCAAAGTTCGCCGTTTCAAACCAATCGGTCATCGTTCCTGGTTGCATGCAATAAAACATACCCGGTTTGTGCCTGTTGTAAGACTTATGATGTGTTAATTCTGTGATCGCGTCCAGCACATTGCTGATCCAGAGATTTTTTTCCAAAACACCCCAGGTAGATACCGACACCCAACCGTTTACTTTCAACACACGATGCATTTCTTTCAGGCCAGCAGATACATGGGGGAAAAACATGACCCCGTTGCGGCAGACAATCGCATCAAAAAGATTATCAGGGAATGGCATAAATGATGCATCAAACCTGATTGCCCTATAATTATACAACCCCTTCTCCTTTGCGTTTTCATTGGCAATCGCTATCATCTTTTCAGAAATATCAGTGCCTGTTACCAGCAAATCCGGCTGCATTGCTGCAATAGTCAGTCCTGGCTCACCAGTTCCTGTTGCAACATCCAACACGTTCATAGAAGAAGCTAAATGAAGATTTTCAATTAATTTTTTACTCACAGGATTAAGGAAGAAATTAATGACTGACTCCCATTTCTTTCTGCCATGTGAGTTTTTATCCCAGTATTCCTGGGCAGACAATCCGGTACTCATGGTGGGTTAATTTTAGTTTTAAATAATGCAAATTGAATTACAGGAATATTACATACGCTGGCTACAATGAATACAAGCTCATTTCATAGTTTCCGATAAACATTTTTTAAACGTAATAGTTAAATAATAAACGATCGTGGAATTACTGTTTCATGGCTCACTCTTTGTAAGAATAAATAAGACTAAAAATATTACTTAGCAGTACTAACTATGATAAAATTAATACTCAATAGTGAATAATGGCATCAGTATATCAGTAAAATAAACAGACTGCAATGATCGTTCGTGGTGGAAATAATACATTTGCTCCATAAGCCACCAACATATGAAAACTCCCACACGTATTACTACCATTATACTCCTGGGCATTATAACCATATGCCCCTCCTGCAAAAAAGCAGTGGATCCATCCTTAAAACAAAAAACACTTTTCTTTATTGACTATCGACATCTTAGAGCTGGAAAAGATGGTGTCCTGACAATGGAACTGGACCCTGACTCTCCGTATTTTGGAAATATACTTTCTAAAACAGAAATCGGCGTAAGCGTACTCCCCCACCATCTCTACTTTAACAGAGATGAAAAACGCCTCTTCACCACCGCTTTAGGAGGAGATTATCTCTACGAATTAAAAATGGATTGGGACAAGGATGGTTATCCTATCATTCATACCGTAACACCAGTCAATACACATGGAAATAGGGTGGGTGAAGATATCTTCTTCACAAAAAGCGGCGAATACTGGGTTACCTTCATGGGAGGGCACGGAGGTTTACACGATGGAAGCGTAGGTGTATTTAACGCCCAAACAAATGAATTGGTAAAAACAATCAGTAGGTCTATCGATGCACATCCCGATAAATTTATTATGTATCCTCATGGCATTTCTATTTATGAAGATAAGAAACTCGCCATGGTGACCAGCACTATTCACCCTGATCTCACTTCCGGTGTTGGCAATACCTGTACCCTGATAGACATGAACACTTATCAGATCATTAAAACATATCAGGTTGCTGATAGCGCCAAAGACCTTTCCAGCCCCGTGGAAGTGCTACTATTGAGGAATGGGTTTCCTCCCTATGCACTGGCTAATACCATGCTTGGAGGAGACATCTGGATATCATCCTACGATGCCAGCCGCAATACCTATCATGATTTTAACCGGGTATTGAAAGGGTCTACTATGGGCCTCGGCTGGGCACTGGAATTTTACATAGCAGATGATAAACGTTTATACGTATCATTTGCTCAACCAGGCAAAGTACTTGTATTCGATATCAGTCAACTACCGCAAATGAAACTCCTGAAAACTTTACCCGCCAATAGAGGTGCCCACCACATGGCCTTCTTTAAAACGAAATCAGGAAAGTCGGTTGTTGCCATTCAGAACAACCTGCTAAACCTTCCGGACTTAAACTCTGGAACAATCGATGTGGTAGATGTAGATACCGGTGAAATGCTGGGCCGGGTGGATATGCGTAATAAATATGGGTTGTTACCCGAGTCTATTGAAGGTACCTTTGGTAGCGCTAATTATATGCATCACTRGTCATTCATGCTGTATGGCCTCTACGAGGCATTCATGCACAATTTTTATAAAAAGTATGCAAAGCATTCGTATTAAATACCATATCTTAATCCCGGCATTACATTAACGGATATTCTTTAGGTAATTGTAGACTGTTTCAATCCAATCAGATGATTCATAATCCAACTCGACATCTGGCTTAATACCAATATTATCAATGTAGGGCGAGCTGGAATGATCGCCTGCACCCATTGGGCATATAAATGAAAATACAGAACAAGGCAATTGCCTGGTGCGTCCTATTTCAGTATTATCAAGGGCGCCACCAGTGCTCCTTCCAAATAAAATAACTTTATCACTTTGCTTCGCCCATAAGATAAATAATTCAGCAGCACTGAATGTTGTTTCGTTAGCCAAAATCCCAACGATTAAGGGATTAGATTTAGTACTGTCAAGAACAAATGTACCTGCTCCGGATGTCGTGACGATTTCATTTGGATGATTCTCCAGTTTATATATAATTGAGTCGAAAGCTTGTTTATCTTCATCCGAAAACCCCGCTGCATTTCTTAGTTCCTTGTAAATTTGTATGTTTTCCGGAGATGATTTCACTTGCAAACCATCCATTTTTACCGGTTTGGTATACAAATATGGTAATATTGAAAATGTCGACATGATGTGGCCTCCACCATTATTTCGAAGGTCTATAATCAGATATTTTCTATTGGAGATTAGACTATCGTTAGATTTAATCACACTATCAATTAATGATTTTTTGTCAATCAAAAAATCATTAATTGCAATCACGCCTGCATCCTTTCCTATCGTTTCAAACCTAATTCCCTCGGCAGGTTCTGAATATGCGACATTTGGGTAAATTTTGCGCCAGCTGTTAATCCCCTGGATAATTAACGTATTTCTTTGCAGGTAAGCAGTTGTATGTATCGGTGTATGATCTTTACTATAATATTTGATATCGAAAGCATCGCCATTTTTCATCAACTCCATTCTTACCTGGCCAACGTTCCATAGGATGCTATCAGCCTGCAAAATTACTCCAACATATTTATTATAATCATTTCGAAATATTGCAATATCTGTTTTAAGTGATTTTAATTGCCAAATACCTTCAATAGGATTTGGTTTATTAAGATTAAAATACCGGATTATACTATCTCTTGTGATAGAGATAACTGGCCAGTCTTTGAAGTATGATTTAATTACCTCGATGTTCTTACCCTTTGCTACCAAATTTAACTTTAAGTGCGGGTCGTTAAAATATGTCAAATACGCTTTCAGAACATTTTCATAACACTTAAAATCTGTAGCTACCTTTGCCTGCTCCCTTAAACTATCGAGGAAAAGAGTATATCCTCCTTTAGCCTCAATCTTCTTTTGAAAAGCAATATAGTTTACTTCAACGCTATTGGATAAGCTGTCCAGGTTTTCGAGACATGAGCATTGCGCACTTGCAAGGAGCGGATTAAGCATTAAGAATATTGAATAGAAAACTCGCATAGGGTTAGCAGCTGAGGGTTTCATATTTGATAAGTAAATGGGTTACAAAATGGTTATTTCTTTCCTAAACAAATTAAAGATGATATATACCCGCAGTATATAGATCATATAAAGCAACACTTGCCAAATACACAAAGGTGTTTTATAGATATGAAGGGCTAAAATAGAAATTATTCTGATAAAATATCTCACTTGCATAGCTTTTTCTCCAGATACTTTCACCATTTTATCAAATGACCTAAAATATAATTAAATACAAGACCTACTCTACTTTGTCAATGTCATCTTTCTTAACTATGGATATTGCAATTTAGGATCTTAACTATATAACTTAACCGGATAAATTAAATTGCGATGCTACTCCCTAAAATCTGGCCAAATCATATAGATTGTTCTGTCTTCCTGAAGAAATGTACTTCACCAGTGTGCCYAAAAAGAATTCATAATTTGTAAATGATAGTATATGAACATATATTTGTTCAATACAACCATTTACATACGGTGCATATGCGTACAACTAAACTATCAAGTATCCTATTATTGGCAGTGATTGCAGCGCTTTTTTTCATTCCTTTCCTTGGTCGGGTGCATTTATTTGATTGGGATGAAATAAATTTTGCGGAGTGTTCCAGGGAAATGCTGAAGCTGGACGATTATACCAGGATCTATGTCAATTTCAAGCCCTTCTGGGAAAAACCACCGATGTTCTTCTGGATGCAAAGTCTGTCCATGAAAATATTTGGGATCAATGAATTTGCAGCACGTTTCCCCAATGCGCTCTGCGGGATCGTTACCCTTATTGTTCTTTTTCTTTGTGGTACAAGATTATATGATAAAAAGTTTGGAGTCCTCTGGGCGCTTGCTTTCGGAGGATCGCTTTTCCCTAATATGTACTTCAAATCCGGTATTATTGATCCATGGTTTAACCTGTTTACCTTCCTCTCACTGTACTATTTTATTTTGTATAACTGGAAGCAGAATGGATTTGATAAGGAGGGTATAGACAAAAAACCGGTATACTATGCTGTTTGGGCAGGCATTTATATGGGACTTGCCATTCTGACCAAAGGACAGGTGGCATTGATGGTTTTCCTGATGGTGTTAGGGTGTTATTTTATTTATAACCGGTTCAGGTTCTTTTTTAACTGGTGGCATGCCCTTTTGTTTTTGGTGGTCGCTTCTTTGGTTACCTCATCCTGGTACGGATATGAAACGGCCAAGAACGGGCCCTGGTTCATTACAGAGTTTTTAAAGTACCAGTATCGTCTCTTTACCACCCACGATGCGGGGCAGGCGGGCTTTTTCGGGTATCACTATGTAGTGCTGCTCGTCGGATGTTTCCCGGCTTCTCTTTTTGCCATCCCAGCTTTCTTTAAAGCGCGCTACAGCAGCAGGTTTGATAAAGATTTTAAGATTTGGATGTTGCTGTTGTTCTGGGTAGTAACGCTTTTATTCACGATTGTACAATCGCGCATTATTCACTATTCCTCTTTGGCCTGGTTCCCTATTACTTTCCTGGCAGCCTATTCCTTTTATAAATGGGACAGAAAGGAAATGGATTATAAAAAATATGTGGGTGTATTAACAACGATACTGGGCGGAATCATCGCATTGGTATTGCTGGCTGTTGCGCTGATCGCATTAAATATCAAGCAACTGATCCCTTATGTTCACGATACATTTGCCCAGGCAAATATGGCGGCTGATGTAACCTGGAGTGGTTGGGAAGGTATAGTGGGGATCCTGATGGTAGTAACTATTATAGTGGGAATAAGGCAGTTGAAAAAGCATGCATTCACCAATGCGGCCACCACTTATTTTGTTGGAACGGGCCTTGTTATTTTCCTGGCGGCAGCGATCATTGTTCCCAAAGTAGAAAAGTATTCGCAGGCTGCTGCTATTGAGTTTTTCGAGCAAAGGCAAGGGGAAGATTGCTATGTAACCACATTAGGTTATTGGAGCTATGCACCTTTCTTTTATACTCATAAAGAGAAACCGGTGAATCAGAATTCTTATGATGAAGCCTGGTTGTTGACGGGAGATATTGATAAACCTGCTTATTTTGTAACAAAAATTGATAGGGTAGATCAATATAAAGTGCATACTTCATTGAAAGAGCTATATCGTAAAAATGGATTTGTGTTTTTGAAGAGGGAGGTGCCGTCTAAGTAACCGAACTATTCGAAAGTAAATAATAATAGTAAAGGCGTTGGAATGTATCCAACGCCTTTACTATTATTATTTTCAGCCGGTATTCTTTTACTTTTTACGGGAAAAGAACCGCAGCACTTTACTTATAATTTTATCGTTTGATCCCAGCATGCCTTTGATCTCTGTATAAACAGCCACCATTGCATTATCCAGTTTCACCATAAATTTTTTCTTCTCTTCTCCGGGACGTACCATGTAATGAGTCGCTCTGCGAAAAGGTTGGGCTTCCTCCGTATAATAATACAAAGCAATAGATCTTCTGTACCGGTCCTCAGGGCACGTGGTTGGTTCCGGGTGTCCATGGAAGGAATCAGCATCTGTATTAAAAATAACACAGCGATTAAAAACAGGCAGCACTTTCTTTTCGCAAGCTTCCATTTTTGTGTCCCAAAGTTCCAGTTTGCCTCCCCATTCTTCTTCCCAGTCTTTGTTCAGGTATACGAGCACATTTACCCGCCGCTGCCAGCGACGATGATGCGGGTGCACCGTGAAATCGGCATGGATATTAAGATAGCCGCCCCTTTTTGACTGATGTATGCCGCCCCCTTCGAGGAGGTCATCTTTCATAAGGCCTTTTATTCCGGTCAGGGTGCTGAGGAATTCAAGGAATTCAGGAGAATTCAGTTCATTAATGGTCCGTTTAATAGACGCCGGCAGGAGATCGAGCTTATTCAGCCCTGCCTTGTTTTCATTATAATGAACATAATTGATCCAGCCATCCGCCTCATTCAATTTATCAAACTCCTGGACACACTTGTCCAATACATCGGGGTTCAGGAAGTTTTCTAATACAATATGCGGATAAGGGTTGGCTCCCTGGTATTCGCTGCTGAGCACTGGGAGCTGACTATTCCAATAGTCACGATCAAATAACAGTGTGTTGTGGGTTGTTTCCTTGATGGTTTGCACTTCTAGAGTTTTTATGCATGACTTTCAAAAGAGGTATAAATATAATGCAAATACTAATTGCTTTCGCATACCTGTAAATTGCATGCATATTATTACCTAATTGTTACATTTTGGAATTATCCGGTGCAAATCGGRTCTTACCGTAACCACCCCAGCTTTGGTACCGCTGAGGTCCTGATATGGCTCATTTTAACGACTCCAGCATTTGGGCAAGTTCAACCGGCATGGTCATCATGGCATCGTGCCCTGTTTTCAGCTCGAGGTACTTCCAGCCCTTGCTGGTCTTTGTTTCGTCTGCAAATGGCCGGATGGCACGGAGTTCCGGATTTGTACAGGCAATGTAAGTAAGAGGCAGGTGATTACCGTACGGATGTTTTAGTACCAGCGGCTGCATAAAAGTTCTAAAAGGCTGATTTGTTAAACGTTCATTCACCCATTTAACATCATGAGCATTGGTGATGCCAAAGAACTCAGCTGATAAAAACGGAAGACTTAACCCTTTGTCAAATTGGTTAGCGGATTTAATAAAGCGCTCGCGGATATCCTCCGGGCTCACGTCGAGTGCGCTTTGCCCATTTTTCATCAGCATGGCATCAAGAAACACCAGTTTTGACAATCTTTCCGGAATACGGTCTGCAACACCTGCAATAACGCCACCCGCGTAACTATGACCCACCAGGACGACATTGTGCAGGTCTTCCGATACAATCAAATTAACAATATCAGCAATATGAGTATTCAGATCAACATGGCTATTCAACGTGTTTTTATGTTCTCCCAGACCGCTCAACGTTGGTGTATAAACGATATCCCCTTTTGCGCGCAGTTGCGTACTCACTTTTTGCCAGCACCAGCCTCCGTGAAATGCACCGTGTACCAACACAAAAACCGGCGGCTTTATCACCGGCTGGGCATTTGCCTGGAAAACAAAAAGTGATAAAATTAGCAGGAAGTAAAATGACAATGCGTTACTTAATTTTAGTTTCATAATGTTTTATTTTTGTGAATGCAAATGTCGCCTTGCACATTTGGTCATTCAATAACTCACCCTAAAGTGAGTATCAATTCTTATTCATTATGTCGAGTAAACTAAAAGCGGGAACATCCAATGCCAACAACCTGGTGGTACTAAGCTGTAAATGTGAAGTGAATGAGGTGCTGCGAAACATCAGTACAAGATGGAAAATGCCGATCTTGCATAGCATCGCCAGAGGCACACGTCAGTTTAGTCTTCTCAAAAATGCTTTTCCTTCCCTATCAGATCAAATATTAGGTAAGCGCCTTTCAGAGCTGGTCACAGACCAGTTGATACACAAAACCATATTAGAAGAAAAAGCACCCATGAAGATTGTATATACCCCAACCATAAAGGGTATGGAGTTATTGCAGATAATTGATGATTTGCATAAGTGGGGGCTAAAGTGGTAACGGCTATCTCTGTCTGTTTAACTTCTTCTTCAGCAAATGTCTCTTCCACATCCAAAGACCACTTAATACCACCACCGGCAAAAACACCCAACGTACTGCATTGGCAGCAGGCGGATTGTCTGCTACCGGCCCATAGATATATCCCAGGATGGGAATGCTGAGTATAATGTGTAACCAGCGGATCGTCTTACGTTCTGTAGCTGCTTTCATAAAAAACGTTTGTTGCACAAAACTAGCCCCCTACCGGATAGCGAATTATGAAAAGTAGACATGCTGGAAAGATGTGCCGATAACACGGGAATCTATCTGGATATTGAGCTATTCACCCACTCATTACCCTACCTTTTGGGGCAGGGTAATGAGTGGGTGAAATTTTATGCTCACTGGACTCTGTCCGGGTAAAAAAACAACCTTGAATATCCCAGTCTCCAGCCACCGGGGACGATAAAATAGGGCTGTACTATGCCTTTTTCACCAGACACGGGGAAAAACAAGCCTTGTGCATCTATTTTGCTCTGCGCTTCGTCATCCAGGAAAGCCCATTGATCGATGGTACCTGCTTTGGTAAAATAAAGGCTCGATTTACTCAGATCATTCTTATTGTCAAAGTCCTTCGCTGGCAAATAATCAATGTAGGTCCAGGCTCCCGGGTGTACATTCTTTGCCAGATAGTAGCGGTATTCCATACCGGTGTTGGCATCCAGCCTGTACAAAAAAATATCAAAAGGCGCTTCACTTTCTGTGTGCTGTACGTAAAATCCCAGCTTGTTGGTGGTCTCATTTGCTTCGGGTGGATGCAGCGCTTGTATCTTTCCATCCACGTAAATGAAATTAAAAAAGGCTTTCGTACCTGAAACAGGTAAGGGATCGCTATACCAAACGCTGTCATTCACCGGATTTTTAATGCGCAATACGGGCGGAACAGCTCCCGGCCTGTATGTATACACCGCCCTAAATTCGAATAATGACACGGGCTTCAGGATATAATTTCCATTGAATCTGGTGGCATCATATCTGGTGGTATCTATACTAATCTCCAGTTGCTCACTACTTCCATTGTATCCGGCAATGATGATATGTGTGGCTTTTTCAGCGACCAGCGCCTCTTTATTACATGCGGTAAATGCTAACAACACGCCTATCAGCAGGACTGGTAATTTTCGATAATTTATTATTGACATCATGATCTGTTGCTTTTACAATTCCAGGTTTTTAGTGAATCCCATAATATTATCTGAAGCTTCCTCACTAAAGATATACACCCTGGCAGATGTGGTCGATGGCGATGGCAGCGGAACAGCTGACGAGATGGTATTCCAGCTATAATCTGTTCCATCTGTATAAAACTCATTAGTACCGGCTTTGTAGATATAAGCTCTGAAAAGCACCGGTGTTTTCTGCCCGTTATATAGCTGTCCGGAAGTGGAAAAAGTGGAAATAGATATAGGCTCACTGAGCTCATTAGGCTTTACATTTTTAATTCTCCCTATTTCCTCAGACACTTTTGGCGTGAAATAATACTTCACCAATGCAATGTCCACCGGCTCACTGTAGTTGGTCTGGATTGGGCGGAAAATATACCTTATCTTAATCTTTCCTTCTTCTATAGCAGGTACCTGTGGCAGATCCGCTGTTTTTTCGTCCAGGTATAAAAAGCCTATTTTGACAAGGCCATCATTTCTTTTCAATATTTTTTCCAACACCAGTTTTCCTGTACCCTGTTCAGTGATACGCAGCTTCACACTTTCCTGGTTGCCCATAAATGAATAGGGCAAGGTTTCATTGACGGATGAATTTGGATAATACACAAACTTGAATGTATCCAGTTTTACATCCAGGTATTCATCGCTGCCATTATAGCCCTTTAGTTTAACAGTGACCACATTTTCTTTATAATAGAAATCATCATTTTTACTACAGGAAGACAGTACCAGCATGCCTGCCACCAGGGCGTAGATTGTATATAAAATCTTCATTTGTATCATTTTTTTTGTAAGATTTAGAAAGAATAGGATGCTGACAGGCTGAAAGAAGTACCTGTTTTACGGATAAAAGTGTCTTTATCCCCTACCCTTCTTTTCGTCTTTCCGTCTTCCGATGTTTCATAATACCCGTTTTCATACTTCTGGGAAAAACCATATTTCCATTCGTAGATTTCACTCCATTCGGTTGCCGGGATCGCTGAAATATCCATCCCTTTCCATTTATCCAATAGTTTATATGTATCGCTGCTATTGATATAAAACCTGTAAGGATTATTGAGCAGGTTGGAAATATTCATTTTCACCGCTAAATTTTTCTTCTTTAAAAATTGGTAGCTCAGTTGAGCATCCATTTGGCTGCGCGGACGTTCGTACTCTACGATATCCGGCGCCATACCGGTGGAGAAGGTTTTGTACCCCATATGGTTGAACGCAATATTCACCCCTAAACGATTGCCGCTATATTGCAGCCCCGCATTATAGAGTACTGGCACCTGACCGTATAATGGTCTTTTTTCTTTCTGCAATGTCTTCGTGCGATATTCATAGGTATTGCCGTATTTATCTTCACTCATACCCTTTCCAACGAACGAACTGGCCTGTACCTCCGAACGCTGTAGGGTCAGGTTGCTACTCACGAATATATTGTTCAGCAATTTCCAGTCGGGTTTTATAAATCCGAGGCTTTTGCGCATATCAAATTCCAATCCGCTCACCTTCGCCCATTCAGAATTCTGGGTGGTCACGTATATGCGCTGGCTGGCATCTATTTGAGAACGATACAATTCCACCGGTTTATCGAAATATTTGTGGAAAGCACTAACGGAAATCACTTCACCCGGTTTGGGATACCACTCTACCCTCAAATCATAGTGATCAATGGTGGTGGATAATACGCCCTCATTACGGCGGTAAGCGCCGATGGCAGGATCATAACGGATCATACGCGAGTTTTCAATTAATGCAGGTCTTACTACCGATTGGGAATAAGCCGCCCGGATATTAAAATCACTGAAGGGTGTTACCGTTAAGTTGGCGGAGGGGAGATAACGCCAGGTTTTTTCTTCTGTTGCCGGATCTGCAAAAGGCGTTACTATTTTTCCTGTTGCCGGATCTACAAACTTCTTCTTCTCTTCCTGCTCTATCAGTTTACTGATCAGATAGTCGTTTGCCGAGTTTTCCAATCTTTCATATTTATAATATTCCGCGCGTATTCCCCATACTAAACGCAGCCAGCTGTTGAAGCGATTATCCATCATAACATAGGTTCCCTGGTTGATATTTCTTCCCTCATATGAATTTTGAGAGAAGGCGGCGGGAAAGTATAACAGATCTTTCAAAGGGTCATTGAACGCCATAAATTGCTGCCATTCCTGCACCGGCACATAACCGTATATATTGCCGGCGGTCTGTACGGTACCAATTGGCAATATCGTCCAGTCGTAAATGCCATGGCGCTCCATGTATTGATAACCGGCTTTTATCGTCTGCTTTTGTCCCAACGCTTTGAAGTGATAACTTAATGCCCCTTCTGCTATGCTGTTTGTTTCTTCATACTTGTATTGTCCCCGGTTGAAAGTGCCGCTTCCCGGGTTCGTAATCGCGTTGGGCATTACATTGTAAACCTTGCCATTAAGGGTATTTACGGGAGCCAGCCATGCCTCAATGGCATCTTTCTCCAGGTTAGTCAGCTTATTGCGGGATACGTTCCAGTCTAAACGAAAAGCACCAAAAGTATGCTCGCCATTGATGCGATTTTGCAGCAAGTCAATAAATTTAGGGCGATCGTATTCCCGGATACCTGGCAAACCTTCGTAACCGATGTCATTAGCAAAACCTACTATGCGCGAAAATTGGTTATTGAACATCCGGGAATAAAAATTCCTTACTGTAATTTTATGATTTTTCCTGGTCCATCCTAAGTTGAACAAGGCCCCCCAGCTTGTATTAAAATTGTACTGGTTAGCGAAAGTCGGCTCCACTGGTTGTCCGGTGGCTACATCGTAACCAGGCCTTCCTGGCTTCTCCCAGTTACCACGCCCGAAGAAGGGGATATCATCAATGGATTGTTCATTACGGTAGCTCAATGAACCTACAAAACCGATACGACTATTTTTCAGGTCATAACTCCGGCCAAGGCTGAACTGGTAGTTTTGGCCGGGCATCGTTTTGTAAGTCCGCGTCCCCATGCGCTCCAGTCCCCCTATTTTTTTATTTTGTTCGGCGATCATGGCCGGTGTGATGGGCTTTATACCTGCCGCAGGTGTAGCATAGGGATCTGTGGGTTGGTAGTTGTCATTCGTAAAAATCATCAGTTTTTTGGGGAAATGCTCCCTGCTGCCATCATCAAAACCCAAATAGTCGTTCTTACCGCGGCCATATCCGAGGAAATCCCTGCCGGTGCTGCCTTCGATATATTTGCTACCGAAACTTAACGTAGTGAAATTGTTATCCGGAATAGCGAGGGTGTTGATCTGTACCAATCCTCCACCGAAACCAAAGCTCATATCAGGAGTGGCGGTTTTGGAAACAACTACGTTGTCGATCAGGTTACTGGGTACAATATCAAATTCAAAGTCACGTACCTGTACATCTGTACTGGGGAGTATGGCGCCATCCATCATGGCCAGGTTATAACGTTCAGCAATTCCCCGCACTACCACTGTTTTGTTGTCATTTGTAGAGATCCCTGAAATTCTCTTCAGTGTTTCCCCGATGTTTTTATCCGGGAGAGCATCAATTTGTTCGCGGCTCATACCGTTGGTGATACCTGCTTCATTCTTCTGGCGAACATATAACGCTGCGGTACTTTCCGTTTTGTATTTTGAGGTAATCACCACCTGGCTCAGGGTGCTGGTAGATGGAGTCAATACCACATCGAGCCTGGTAGCACGATCTCCGGTAACAACGATCTCTGTAATACGCTTTGTCCGGAAGGAAATATAACTTACTTCAACCGTGTAAGTACCTGGCGGCAGGGTAAACTGGTAAGCGCCATCCGCACCACCCGGCATTACCTGGCCTGTTTGTAATACCCTGATAGTGGCTCCTGGCAGCGGTTCATTCTTTTCATCAACTATTCTTCCCTGTAGCCGGCCAGGCTTGGGCTGCTGACTAACCGATACCAGGTTACCCACTGGTTTAAAAACCAGGCGATGATGGGATGCCAGCGTTTGAAGTGTAGCTGCAAGCGTTTCATTATTTACGCTGATGCTGACCGGGCCTAATTTTCCGATCTCCCTTGGATAGGCGAAAGTAAAGCCGGACTGCTGTTCCAGGGCATCCAGGATCTGATCCAGGGCCGCACCTTTAAAAGTGACGGACACCCTGACATCATTTATGTCCTGAGATTTTACCACTTCAGCGAAACCTGTACCTGCCATCGTTAAAATAATAACGAGTACATTAAAGGCAAACCTGGTCATTGCACATAGGTGTTTAATTACATTCTTTTTTTTCGTAGAATTGTACATGCTTTTAGGTATTTGTTACACGAATTGACAATAGATCTGAAAAGCTACATGGAAGTGGAGGCCTCGAACCCTCCGCTTCTTTTTCTTTTCGATCTTCTCTTCCTTTGTTGATGGCAATTACTTACCTGGTCATCATACTGGTTGTTTTAGGTTTCGGACTTATTTAATTATGACTTGTTTTTCTTTGAACTGATATTCAAATCCATCGCCGGCTGTGCTGAGGGCGTCCATTACATTTTTGAGATTTTCGTTCTTCAACTTCAGCTTAAAACGCTTTTGCAGCAATGTGTGGTTGGTACATACAAACTTTACATCGTACCACCTGGAAAGGCGTTTGGTAATATTTGCCAGGGTTTCGTAGTTGAATATAAAGGTGCCTCTTTCCCAGGCCTTACTATCAGCGGCATTTACGGTGGCTATTTTCAGGGCCGATGAATGCCGGGTATAGGTTAACTCATTGCCTGGCAATAAAATGCTGGCAGGGGCATTGGGGAGATCAGGAAGAGTCACTCCTACTTTTCCCGTAGCAACGGTTACGGCAATATCCTCATCATCGTGGTATGACCTGATGTTAAAAGAGGTACCCAGTACCTGTACCCGAAGCTTATCTGTGTTAACAAAAAAGGGATGCCGGCCGTCACGTTTTACTTCAAAAAAAGCCTCCCCCCGGAGAATCACTGTTCTATCATCTCCTGTAAATGTTTCAGGGTATTGCAGACTACTTGATGCATTTAAGTATACGATGGTGCTATCAGATAACTGGATCTTCAGCAATTTCCCTGCAGCAGTGCTGCTATTAAGCATCGCCATAACTGCAGGATGGTCACCTTTACCTTTGCGCATAAGATGCCTGCCCAGACCAGCCACCATGATAAGAATAGCTAACATGGCAGCATACTTCAGATATGTAGAAAGTTTAAATCTTTTTTGAGACGGCGGATTGATTTGTGCCACCTTCCGGCGAAACTTATCTTCCCAATCCTTCATCTGCGTTTCATCCACCGGTACATCGCTGCTACCGTCCTCCCATTGCTCGTTCAGGATCTCCTCAAAGATCCGGTCAGCCCCTGGCTGCTCCAGGAATTTGCTGATACGGGCTATCTCTTCCGGCGTACAGTTATTAAGAATGAATTTTTTGATCAGTATTTTATCTACCGGCTTTTCCATTTTTGTGCTTATACTCTATAAAACACAAAAAAGTAGCGGTACCCCTAATGCATCTTAAAAAAAATTTGTGAGCCTGACGGCATTGCTTACAGACATTAATAGAGCAGGATAATAATAATGATCGCCGAATCTGAAAGAGGTTTCAGCTTTTTCCGTAGGAAAACCAGCGAGGCACTCATGTGGTGTTCAACCGTTCTGACAGAGAGATTCAACCGGCTGGCAATTTCCGGATAAGTAAGGTTTTCATGACGACTCAACTCGAATACTTTTTTACGCTGGGGGCTGAGCGCCTCCAGATGCTGGCTATACAAGTTATCAAGTTCACTGGTTAAGATAGTATGATCCGCCGATCGGGAGTCGGCAACATCCACCTCTTCGGAGATATTCAGTGAGGTAGTCTGAATGATCTTTTTCCGCCAGTAGTTGATGAGCGTATTTTTCATCGCACGGAAAAGATAAGGGTTCAGGCTGTCCTCTACCGTAATATTCCCTTTTTTAAGCCATAGGTTAAGCATCACATCCATCACCAGTTCCTCTGCCACCAGGCTATCCTTTGTAAAGGGGAGTGTATATTGATACAGTTTATTAAAATAGCGGCGAAACAACTCGTTAAAGGCAATATCATCGCCTTTCTCACATTGTTTTAGCAGGTGTTTATCTGATAATTCTTTTATTCCTGGGAGCATTACTGTACCGAATTCGACAGCAACAAAATTAAATGATCAAAATTATGCGCATATTAAATAATCATTAATAACAGAGAAGGATTAATAGCTGCCAAAAAAGCCTGCACGAAGCAGGCTCCCTTTTTTATGGAAATAGCTTGGGCTATTTTCCTTCATTCTTTACCGAAACATCAGCTGGTATGCTTACGTCACTTATGCTAACCGGGGAATAGTTAATAGCAGTGGCAATGATACTGACCTTTTTACTGTCTACGCCCAGCACAAGCCCCTTGTCTGCTGAAATCCCCATCGGACCTGCGCTGACGGGGAGTGAATCTGTTATCCACAATGTCATCGGCTCATCATCCTTACTTTTTATCATCAGTTCCCTGCAAGTAAACCCGAGTATTTCTTTTGTCCTTGTACCCGGTTTATTTCCCTTCTTCTCTCCTTTTCCTTTGTCAGATAATACCAGTGTCTTCTTGCCGTCTTCTTCCATCAGCGACCAGGACTGACCCGTAGTTCCATCAGTGTAAACAGCTACCTGTCCTTCATTAGTCACGATCTTTACTTTTGCGCCCTCATCAGAGGTTATGTCATCGGGATCTTTACGGGATAAACGTGTTTTGCTGCCGTTAAAATACAGGACTTCTTTATTCACTACCTTCTCCGGCACCATGTCCTTATACTGTAGCTGATCGGGTTTCATTGCTGCGTGAAGGTTCAGCGTTACTTCATAGTCAATTTTACCCTGACTTTTATCCTGCGCCATGCAGGTAGCACTGGTGATGCCGGCAACAGCCAGCAGTAACATCATCTTTTTCATATACTTTATTTATGTTGTGATTTTGGAAAATGTCTGAATTTGTATACCGCACTGAACAGAAAATATCTTCCCAATGCATTATTCTTCCGGTCTTCTATATATCCGTTACCGTTAATGCGGTTGATGCTGGTATTACGGTTGAGCAAATCGCGGGCTTCTGCACGCAGGGAGAATGCTTTACCGATTCCTTTAACTACAGCCGCATTCAGCAATAGAATGGTATTGTTGTACCCGGAGGCCATCCCCAATGAACTGAAACCGTCTGTTCCGGCTTCCAGTGAAGTATTCCACGGCAGCGTTACGATGGACTCCACACCATACATCAGCAGCCAGTTTTTTTCCGGCAACAGCGGTGTACCCGAGAACCGGCGCATATTCCAGGCAGCACTGCCGCGCGCTGATATGTTGATATGATCCCCCAGGTAATAGTTAAAGTTCATATCCGGCGTAATAGATAATGTCCGGTTAATGTTGGGCAGATCATTTGTAAACGTAATGCGGCGGGCATACCCGGTAGTGATGCCTGCGGTAAAGGAAGAGCCATTGTGGCCAATACCGATGCTTTTACCCACGGAGAGCGATCCGTTAAAATTACCAGCAACATTCACTGGTATGATCCGCTGTCTGCCGCTGCCTGTTTCAATACTGCTGCTATCTGTTATGTCCCTGTTGTAGTAGGTGAAATCAGCGTTGGCGTAAAAGCTATGATCCCCTTTCAGTTTAAAAGAGTTATAGGAAAGACGCAGATGCTGGGTCTTTTTCTGTTGCAGCAATGGATTTCCCTGCCGTATATAGAGTGGATCGCTGTTGTCTTCCAATGGCTGAAGATCCCCCACTGACGGGGCGATTGCTTCCATATTGTACCGGAGGATGAACTTCGATGTTTTACTACGCTTCCATTCTGCATAAGCCTCCGGCAACAGTGCCCGGTAGTTGCCATTTACCTGGTAGCCTTTCATATCGGAGCTTCCGCGGATGTTATACTGCTGCCATCCTCCCCCAACAGTATATAACAGGCGTTTATGATTTCCTGCCAGCGATAGTTTACCCGTATACTGCCAGGTATGGGCATCATAAACATCACTGAGCAGCGCATCAGGTCCGGTATAGTGGCCTATTGTATCACGGTTGCGCACCAGCCTGTTATAATTCCCCTGGCTGTAATAGAGCATTTGTCCGGCCTGTAAGCTAAGGGTACGCGATAACGGTTCCGTATATACGATGTTGCTGTTCACACTGTATACATCTGCTTTATCTGTTCGTTGCTGATCTGTGACATCTTGTTTTTGCCCTCCGGGCAGATTATAAAAACTGCCGGTAGCCTTGTTGTATGTTTCACCATTATTATGATAATACTCCGGCTTTATATTCAGCACTAGTGTACGACCCGGCTTATTCAGGCGATGACGCAGGAATATATCGGTGGTGGCCAATTGTTGCTTATTATTACTGTTGGTTTGCTGCGTGCCTTCATTCAGCAGCTTTACACCATCAGCGGTGAAAGAGTGGTAATTACGGTCTTCCCGGTTACTGCTGCTGTTGAGGCTTATATGAGGAGATATTTTCAGCGAGGTGCGTGCATTGAATTTAATATCCCCGCTCATATCTATACGCTGATTGGTATTATCACCGGCAGTATTACCTGCCTGGAGATAATTGTAGGAAGTATCCTGCAAACGATACTGCCTCGCGTAGTCATAGTTATTGTGGGTATTATTGTTATTGAAGAAATAGCTGCTGCGTAACTTGAAATTATCCCAATCGTTATTGAAGTTGAGGCCGCCGAACTTAGTGTCTGTAAGTCCGACCGGGCGCGCTATTTCAGCGATAGCGCCTTCATTGCCCTCAATCTTTACTCCTTTCATACGCGCCAGTTCTGATAAGGCGGCTGGTGGAAGATTCTTCAGCATGTCATTATCTTTCATCACCAGTTTCAGCAGCTCTGATGCGCTAAAGCCCGACTTATTGACGTTATTGCCTTTGAGCAATCCGGAGAACTGCATATCGCCTGCAAAGCTGTTGGCATTGATACCTCCTTCATATCGACCATCGGTGCCAGCGCCGGCGCTGGCATTGCCGAAGAAGCCACGCTTCCTGTTCTTTTTGGTCACCAGGTTGATTGTTTTCGTCTGCTGTCCGTCTGCCACGCCGGTGAATTCGGCCATATCACTCTGTTTGTCCAGCACCTGTACCTTATCGATCATATCTGCAGGAAGATTGCGCGTAGCAATGGTGGGATCGCTTCCAAAAAACTCTTTACCATCAACGAGGATACGCTGTACTTCCTCTCCCTGTGCTTTGATGGAGCCATCACGCTCCACTTTCACACCGGGTAACTTACGCAGCAGGTCTTCTACCACCGCATTCTCTTTGGTTTTGAATTTCGCCGCATTATATTCTACCGTATCACCTTTCATACGCACCGGTGGGATATCTTCTGTAATCGTTACTTCTTTAAGTGTCAACCCCGGTGTGAGCGAAATACTATCGGGCCATATACCGGGTACGCTTATACGGCGTTTCTGATCCTGGTAACCTAAACTGTGTATGAGCAGATCATATTTACCTGGCCGGATATGGACGAAAGAAACTTTGCCATGCTGATCAGTGGTGCCGGAACGGATCACGGTGGTATCTCCCGCAGTACGGAGAGTCAGGATTGCTCCCGGCAGCGGCTTCCCATTGACAGCATCATGAACGGATGTTTGAAATGATTCCTGTGCCGCGACAACGCCCGGTAGCAGGAAACATAAAAATAAAATGATGGGTAGCATCCTTATCATAGTCATTTGCATTAATCTGTTGCAAAGCTATAGTGATGCTTTTTCTGAATGGGTTAACGGGTATGTATATAGTCTTAATGAGTGTTAAAACTTTTCGCTTATGTGATGAGCTTAAATCCACGCGCACGCACATTGATGATCTGGATATTATTATCCAGGCGCAGGTACTTCCGTAGCCGGGTAATATATACGTCCATGTTGCGGGCATTAAAGAAACTGTCATCTCCCCATAACTCCAGCAGTATATCTTTCCGGGAGGTGATGTTACCGAGATTATCAGCCAGCATTTTCAACATATCGGCCTCCCGCTGAGATAAGCGCTGAACATCGCTTCCATGGTGAAGCTCCTGCCGGTTATAATCAAACACATATTCACCGAGGCGGAGCTGACCAGTGGCGGGTGCTTGTTCCGGCATCGTCATCGTTCTTTTCAGCAGGGCATGTATGCGGAGTATCAGCTCCTCCATGCTGAATGGTTTTTTGATGTAGTCATCAGCCCCTGCACGGAAGCCTTTCAGCACGTCCTGTATTTCTCCTTTGGCAGTAAGGAATACAAGTGGCGTTTTATTGTCTGTTGTCCTGATTTCCTGTACCAGTGTAATCCCATCTTTCTTCGGCATCATTACATCTATTACGCATACATCCGGTCTGAAGCTACGATATAGCTCCAGCCCCTGTACGCCGTTAAAGGCTTTGACTACTTCAAATCCTTTCATTTCCAGCGTTTCTGCCAACACACCGGCCAGTACTTCTTCATCTTCTACCAATAACAAACGTATCGGCTGGCTCATAATTTTTTCATTTGTATGGTAAATACAGTTCCTTTTCCCGGCGTGCTCTCTGCGCTGATCGCGCCATTCAGACGTTCTATCAGGCGTTTCGCATGACTGAGCCCCAGCCCGTGTCCTTTTACCTCATGAATATCTCCGTGAGATACACGATAGAATTTATCGAAGATATAAGGCAGGTGTTGTTTTTCAATTCCTACTCCTTCATCTGCTATAAAGAAGAGATAATATTGTTCGTTCTCTCTCACCTGTATGGATATACGTTTTTCTGGTGTGACAGTATACTTGATAGCATTGTCGATCAGGTTGGAAAAAATTGTTTTCAGTGCGACCGGATAGGTGTGCAACAGGTCATTCCCGGTTTGAATATCCAGCTCAATATCCACGCCCGGTAAACCTAAAAACCGTGATACAACTGCTTTCAGCAGCGCTGTGAGGGATACCGTTTCCCCGGCGCCGGCCATATCGTCATCGTCATGTTCAAGTCTTGTCAATGCCATAATATTGTCGACAAGCCCCTGCAATTTGCGGATTTCATCTTGTCCGAGGCGGAGATAGCGTTCGGTTTTTTCCGGATCATTCATGCCACCGAAAGCAAGTAAGGCCTCGTTGGTGGCGCTCAAAATGGCAACCGGTGTTTTCAGCTCGTGGGTAATATTGCTGATAAAATCATTTTTCATCACCTCCAGCTTCTTCTGCCTGACAATAATGCGCCACAATAACCAGATACAGCCAATGATCAGCAATACCAGGAAAAAAGAAAGTATAATTGGCCAGAGAATTTTAAACAGTAACAGGCTGTTGATACCTTCAAATCGCACCAGGAGCATCTCCGACTTATTCTGCCTGACAACAGGTAATGTTACAATACCGGGAGTGTTCTCCCATTGGCTATTGGGTGGTGACAGGGAGATCCTGAATGGCAGCGTAATCTGTCTCTTCTTCAGTTCCTTTTTATAATTAACGGCCAGCAGTACTGTATCTATTTCCACCAGGTTAGACAATGAAAATACATTGGCAATCAGTTTCGTCACATCCAGGCCACTTCCTTCCGCCCTTATTTCTCTTTCAATAATGGTATCGCTGCTGTTATATTTACTCTCATTGGGAAGCTTCGAGACGATCTTAATACCTGGCTGGTTTTTGCTTCTATGCAACAGTGAATCAAAAAAGTTTCTATCTCCATCGCTGATCTTTACACTGCTCCTCACCTCAAATTTCCCGGTGCTGTCACTTTTACTTCCCGGGTCAAACCGTTTCACGGATTCCACCATTGTCACATCATGGGCTTTCTGCAGGGCATCTGTTGCTACCTGCCGAAAACTCTTATCCTGACTGAAATAGGAAGTTCGCAACCAGTATAGCTGAAATGCCAGTACTGCCAGAGCAGTGGGTATTACAATCCACCAGATTCGCCTGATAATAGTGTCCATACCGCAAATGTAAGTGATGCCCGACACCAGCCAAAAGATTATTAACACTCATTAACAGTTTTGCAGGATACGTTAACAGTTGGAATAAGGGATTCTATCCTGCAAAATTGTGCTATCATTGTTTAATGCAAGACAGGTTTTTTGAGGTTAGAGCTGAGATATGGACACTATATGCGTTCCACAGGCTTAAACAGTAACATCGTAACCCTGGCATTAAAATTTAAGTAGTTATTCAAGACTGAATTCATATGAAAAAAAAGAAGATCCTCCTATGGATACTATTACTGATAGCTGTGTTGATACAGTTTTATCGCCCTGCAAGAAATATATCTGCTTCAGCACAGCCTTATGACATCACCACTGCTTACAACACTCCCGCTGAAGTAAAGGATATTTTAAAAAGAGCCTGTAATGACTGTCATAGCAATAACACCGTCTATCCCTGGTATGCAGAAATTCAGCCGGTAGCCTGGTGGATGAACAAACATGTGGCAGATGGAAAACGTCATCTTAATTTCGATGAATTTACGAACAACCGGATTTCCCGGCAGTATAAAAAACTGGGCGAAAGTACCGAGATGGTAAATGAGGGAGAAATGCCATTATCATCTTATACCATTATTCACTCCAATGCCAGGTTAACGGCGTCTGAAAAGAAACTTTTCAGCGACTGGTGCGAAGGAATACGCAGCATGATGAAGGAAAAGTATCCTGCTGATAGCTTTGTTATTAAAAAAAGAGTATAAGCGCAACAGCGCTATGTGCTTATTAATAAAGCATTTAGCACTATTGCCATTTGCATGAATTTTTGTTGCCCCAAACAACCATATACAAGTACCTTGCTCGCTTGTTTCAACAGGCAAAGCGCCCATCCCTCCTGCTATAAAGTGGCAATAATGACTACTATCAAAGATTTACATGACGGCTGTCATAGTAATACGACAACTAAAGCAAGAACTTTGGAACTGCTTACTACACTTTAATACCTTGTTATGCTGTTAATCATTAATGGTGGTTCGTCCAGCATCAAATTTGCCATTTTTAAACAAACTGATCAGCCGGAAAAAGTTCTTTCCGGGCAGATTGATAATATTGGCAAAACTGGCACCAGCCTTAAAACGCTGGAAGCGAACAATAAGGTAGCAGCGGCCATTCCGCTGGATGCTGTCACTAACTATTCTTCTTCCATTCATTACCTGGTAAAATGGCTGGAAAATCATATAGATTTTAATGAGATAACCGCCATTGCTCACAGAGTTGTTCATGGTATGCAACATACTGCACCTGCTGTTATCACGGAAGCTTTGCTCGCATCCTTAAAACAGATCATTCCTTACGACCCCGATCATCTTCCCAGTGAAATCAATCTGATGGAAGTTTTCCGGCAACATTACCCGAATAAAATTCACATTGCCTGTTTCGATACTGCCTTTCACCAGACAATGCCTCGTGTAGCCAGATTGCTACCGATACCCAGAAGATTTGAAAACCAGGGAATCGTCAGGTATGGCTTCCATGGCTTATCCTATCAGTATCTTATGCTGGCATTGGAAAAAATAGCCGGAAAAGAGAGTGCCAATGGCCGCGTGGTACTGGCTCATCTCGGAAATGGCGCCAGTCTGGCTGCTGTGCACCAGGGACAAAGTATGGATACCAGTATGTCCTTTACACCGGCAGCCGGTATTCCCATGAGCAGCAGAAGTGGCGATATTGATCCCGGCGTGGCATGGTATATTATGAAATCTGAGCATCTCTCTGCCGACCAGTTTAATCATCTYATTAATCATGAATCCGGACTACTGGGAATGTCAGAAACGAGTGGTGATATGACAGACTTACTTATACAGGAAAGCTCCGATTTCAGGGCCTGTGAGGCCATCAGCGTATTCTGTTATGAAGTCAGGAAAAAGATTGGTGCTTATTCTGCTGCGCTGGGAGGAATTGATACACTGGTATTCTCCGGCGGTATCGGAGAGAACGCGCCAATTATCAGACAACGTGTATGTGAGCATTTAAAGTTCCTGGGCATCGAACTGGACAATGAGCATAATCAGATGAATAGCAGTCTTATTTCTGCTGATAACGGGAAAGTGGCTGTAAGAGTAATACCGACTGACGAAGAATGGATGTTGGCACAAATAGTGAATGGCATGATCAGCCTTTGAATAATATCATTATCAGAAAAAATTTATCATAATGAATAACCTAACAGAAACAGTCATCAGTAAAGAAGCGCCTTTATCCCCGGCTTTGCTGGATAAGATAGACGCCTATTGGCGTGCCGCTAATTATATATCAGTTGGTCAACTCTACCTCCGGGATAATCCACTGCTGCGCGAACCATTACAGCTGGCGCACATAAAAAAAATGCAATTAGGTCACTGGGGAACCACCCCGGGTCAAAATTTCATTTATACGCATCTCAACAGGGTCATCAGCAAATATGACCTTAATATGCTCTATGTATCCGGCCCCGGGCATGGAGGACCCGCTGTAGTAGCCGGGACTTACCTGGAAGGCACTTACAGCGAAGTATATCCGGCTGTTACACAGGACGAAGACGGACTAAGAAAACTATTTACACAGTTTTCCTATCCCGATGGTATTTCCAGCCATGCTTCCCCGCAAACACCCGGCTCCATTCATGAAGGAGGTGAATTGGGTTACTCTCTCAGTCATTCATTTGGCGCTGTTTTAGATAACCCATCTCTTATTGTAGCCTGTGTTGTGGGAGATGGAGAAGCCGAAACAGGTCCGTTGGCTACTGCCTGGCATTCCAATAAATTCCTGCATCCTGTTACAGACGGAGTTGTATTGCCGATTCTGCATCTGAACGGATATAAGATTTCCAACCCAACGGTATTAGCCAGAATTTCGCATGCCGAATTAGAACAGCTGTTTTCAGGTTATGGCTGGACACCTATTTTTGTAGAAGGTTCAGATCCTGCAGACATGCATCAGGCCATGGCGGCGGCATTGGATAGGGCCATCACCCAGATCAGCCATATAAAACAGGATGCAGCAGATCATATAAAAACAGATCGTCCGCGATGGCCTATGATCATCCTGAGATCTCCCAAAGGCTGGACCGGACCTAAAATAGTAGATGGATATAAGATAGAAGGTAATTTCCGTTCTCATCAGATACCGCTGGCTGTTTCTGCCAATAGCCCAGCAGATCATCTTCCCATGCTGGAAGCCTGGATGAAAAGCTATAAACCCGAAGAACTCTTTGACGAAAAAGGACAGCTGAAAAAAGAGATAGCAGCATTGGCTCCTAAAGGAGAAAAACGGATGGGAGCTAACCTTCATGCTAATGGTGGCTTGCTCACAAAAACACTCAGAATGCCTGATTTTTGTAATTATGCAGTTAACCCCACTGAACGGGGAAAATTAGGCGAAGGAGATGTTCATGTTAGCGGGCGCTTCTTACGGGATATCATTCATCTGAATAAAGACAACAACAACTTCAGGATCTTTGGTCCCGATGAAACGGTATCCAATCGCCTGGAGGCAGTGTTTGAAACCACCAGCCGGCAATGGAATGCCGACACTGAAAAAAATGATGAGTTCCTGGCTCCCACCGGAAAAGTGATGGAGATGCTGAGTGAACACCAATGTGAAGGCTGGCTGGAAGGCTATCTGCTGACAGGCAGACATGGAATATTCAACTGCTATGAAGCCTTTATTCATATCGTTGATTCCATGTTTAACCAACACGCGAAATGGTTAAAAATGACCCGCGAAATTCCGTGGCGCAGAAAAATCCCATCATTAAACATACTGCTTACTTCCACCGTTTGGCGACAGGATCACAATGGATTCACACATCAGGATCCTGGCTTTATTGATCATGTTATTAACAAGAAAGCTGAGATTGTAAGGGTATACCTTCCGCCCGATTCAAACTGCCTGTTATCTGTAATGGATCATTGCCTCCGCAGTATGCATTACGTGAATGTAATCATTGCAGGAAAACACCCCTCCCCTCAATGGCTCAATATGGAAGAGGCTATTCAGCACTGCAGCCGGGGATTAAGTATATGGGGCTGGGCGAGCAACGACCAGGAATGCGAACCGGATGTAGTGATGGCCTGTAGTGGCGATGTGCCAACATTGGAAACCCTTGCTGCCGTATCTCTCCTGAGGAAACATCTGCCGGAAGTTAAGATCAGGGTGATCAATGTAGTGGATCTCCTGAAGCTGGAAAGACAAACAGAACACCCACACGGATTAAGCGACAAGGATTTTAATGCGCTTTTTACTACTTCCAGCCCTGTCATCTTTGCCTTTCATGGTTATCCCTGGCTCATTCACCGGTTAACCTACAGCAGAATCAATAATAGTAATATCCATGTAAGAGGATACAAAGAAGAAGGCACTGTTACTACTGCCTTTGACATGACTGTACTGAATGAAATGGACCGCTTCCACCTGGTAATGGATGTGATAGATCGCTTACCTCAAACCGGTAGCAGAGGTGTTTATCTGAAGCAGTTGTTGCAGGACAAACTGGTGGAACATAAACAATATATAAAAGCGAATGGGGAAGATATGCCTGAAATAAGCAACTGGCAATGGGAATATTAACGTATAGAAAAGCGGATGTTTTACATCCGCTTTTTTCATCATTTTTTCGCCTCTTCCATTTTGGACCTGGGTATAATTGTGGATGATCTCCTCCCTTTATTATGCCTGGTCGTATCTGTAACGTCAACATTATCGCGTTCAACACTGACAGGTGTTCCGACCGGTGATATAATCGCTTTATGCGGATGCCCCACCAACTTCACATCTTCCCATTGCTGAAAAAACAGCAGGTCTACAGGGGCAAAAATATATAGTGCTAAGGCTCCTGTCCATACAAAAACTGTATTGCGGCTCTGGTTATTCGCATATCTGTCGTTAACGTATCTGCGGTAGCCGGCATCTTCCAGCTATTATCTATCACTGCCTGTACCAGCGCAGGCTCATAATCTTTTGCATCCAGCCCCATACAGATAGCTTGCTAAAAATAGCGGGCCAGCAAATCCAGCTGATGTCGGCCTGCTGCAGTAAGCCAGACAGGTTGCCCGTCCATTTTCTGATAAAAAATATCTGTAGCGGAATCTGTTACCGGCCAGCTATGTGGGTTGTGCGGTAAGGCAGCACAAAATCCCGGCAATGATAGTAATATAAAAATGAAACTTTTCATTTAACAGATACCTCATTTAGTTTACCCAGCATATCAACGATTCCGAAAAGCAATTCTCTTTTCACATCATTATAATCTGTAGTTACAATACTTTCACCACGGCCTTTCGCCAGACTGGAGCCTATCCTCAGCAAAATCTTATCCGAAAGGGAAAGCTTATTGAACTCCAGCTTGCCTGGAAGGAAAAAGCAATTACACCTGGTTCTGATTTCAGCCGCAATATTAGCGGTAATGTATTCCTGTAACTTCTCCTTTTCTGAAACAGGTGTGCCTGCTACCAGGAAAAGAAACAGCTCCTTACTTACCAGCAACTTACGGTGCTTCTCTATCCATTTGCGTAACTGCAATTTCCCTATATAAACACTGGTTCCCATAATTATATAATCAGCTGCTTTCAATTGTTCCTCCATCTCGCTCCCAGCCAATATTGCCGGTATATTGAGGATATTGCCTAACCAAATGGCATACTGACGGGTAGCCCCATATTTTCCTTTATAAATGATGATGCCTTTCATAAAAAAAATGCTTTAAGGGTGCGTGATAAAAACAGGAATATTAGTAGTACGCAATATATTTTCGGCATCACTATGATGGAAAAACCGGGATATATCACTCCGTCCAAAAGCACCATAGGTGATTATGCAATCGTTTCGTCTTATTAATAACGCAAGGAAGGCCGTTGCAGGCTCTCCATTCATAATAACAAATTCTACCCTGTCATAATGCGTTTTCAGATAGCTGCGCAGATGATATTCAAACGGCATCACCTTCTCGTTGTCTTCTGCTACATAGACTACTTTTACCGGCATATCTTTAAAACCCGGGAAAAGCAGTGTAAACTGCCGGATCGCATAAATGGAGGAATAGGTACCGTTATAAGAAAATATTATTTCTTTAATCGGCGAAAGTACATCCGGCAATACCATCACGGGGGATTCTGCCTCCACCAGGACGTCCTTTACAAACCGTGGCGACTGACTGTCTGAGAGGGCGGCAAAAGACGTGCTGTTACTGATCATTAACAGATCTGCAAAACGGCTGGCCGCCACCACTTCTTCCACGGGATAATTAACTGATTCTTTGATTTCAATACCAATATGATCGTTATCGCAGATCTGATGCAGCTGCCTGATATTTTTATTTCGCTGCCATTGAAGCGCAGCCCTGCCTTCGGCACTGATCTGATCATAGGTGACCGCATAGGATTCCGGCAACATACTGGCCACGGGAATAGTACCGGTGGTCAGATTATCCATACAAACAACTGTTAATGCACTGTCAGCCTCGCGTGCAAAATATTTAAAGCCCTCCATCTGATTATCAGAAAAATGTAAGGCATCAATGGCTGCTATAATCTTTTTCATAAAACATTGGTTAGTGATGTGAAATAAATATTGGTTGAGTAACTAATTTTACTACTGGATCTGCCGGATTTTGAAATACAACTTTTGATAACAAACTTCGTCCATAAGCCCCCATCACAATAAATACGTTCTCTTTAACAAGCAGGTATTCCATCAGTCGTCCGCTTATATTGGTATCTTCCAGCACAATCAGCTTTGCATCTTCATAGTGTACGCTTAACCACTCTTCCAGCCTTGCCCTATCCCCCTTCATCTGGCTGGCCGTTTCTGTAACACTCAATACGGTCACCTTACTATGCCTCAATGCAGGAAATAAATGGGTAAACTGCTTAATAGCAAACATAGACGAACTGCTGCCATTAAAGGTGAAGATTACTTCATCAATTCCATCGAAGTTTGATGGCGCGATAATAACCGGGCACTCCGACTTTTCTAATATTTCTTTTACAAAAGCAGTAGGGCTGCTTTCCGGTCGCCACGAAAAGCTGGTAGCGGCATCAACTACCAGCAGGTCTGCATACCTGCTTTCCTTCAGTACTTCTGCCACTGGCATTCCCAAATTCTTATGTATGTCACAGTTAACACCATTTGCTTCACAGATATTTTTAAACAAAGAGATATTCTCATCCCTGTAAAGCTGTTTCTGTACATCAAGTGACACACCTGGAACCGGCGCACAAACAGCTATCTCCTGGATAGCTTCACTGGACCTGAGTTCCAACTCCTGGTTTTCAAGAAATATACCTGTCACTTTTGAATGCGTCAGGTTACCCAGGTAACAGGAAAAATCAAGACACTCCCTGCTCATGGTAACTGCATCTGATATAAATAATACCTTTTCCATAAATAATATTTTTGAATTTATAAACGCCTTTCAACACTGCTGACCGGGCTTGATAAAACTGTCTGTCGGTCTTTTTGCTTAGTGAATAACTTTGATGCTAAGCTACCTTCTCTGGTATCTGAAAAAAATGATGGTTCTCACCCCACTTGCTGATTGAAATCATAAAACCCGTAATGTATCCAAAATCATATCCAGCTATGACTATGGTCATATTTAAACGATTTCAGCCTGGCTATCTTTAAACAAAAAAAGATGGAAAAGATATTACTGGTAGTGTGTGGTGCAGCACCCACGCAAACCACCCTCAATTTCGCCTGCTATCTGGCCAATATGACCCGCTCACGACTGACAGGCTTCTTCTTTGAGAAGGAACACTATACTTCTGAACCCGCATTAAAACAGGTATATGGCATGCCCTATGTAGAAAGTGTTACCGCCGGCGGCCTTCCAGAACACTACCTGAAGGCAGAAAGAATAGAAGACTATATGCGGTTATTTGAATATACTTGTGAAAGCAAAGGAGTACGAGCCTCTATAAGATACCTGGAGGATAATATCGTTGAAAGCCTCATCAATGAAAGCAGATTTTCGGACCTGATTATAGCAGATGCAGCGGTTTCCTATATTTCAAAAACACAGGAGGCGCCCTCAGCGCTACTACAACATCTTCTGGCCGCCGCACAATGCCCTGTAATAATAGCACCTTCTTCTTTTACGCCTGTTAACGAAGTGGTTTTCTGTTACGATGGCAGCCCATCTTCTATTTTTGCGATGAAGCAACTGACTTACCTCCTGCCTGAACTGGGAGAATCCAAAGCCACGGCAGTTCAGATCAGCGAAGAAGATATTCCGGCCAGCGAAAAAAAATGTATTACAACATGGATGAGCAGGCATTTTGAAAGTTCAGATTTTGTTACACTGAAAGGAAATACAGAACAGGCATTATTTGATTATCTATTCAAAAAACAACAAACGCTGGTGGTAATGGGAGCATACGGCAGAAGTATAGTGTCCCGGCTGTTCAAACATAGCCACGCTGATTTGTTGATTAAAACACTGGCTTGTCCGCTTTTCATAACACATTATTGATTGTTGGTTTCATTTACATCAACTTACTGTTATGTTACACACGTTATCTCATACACCCGGAAGATATGCTATCAGGGAATACGGCACTACCATAATTTCCTGGGGGATCAGCATAATACTGCTGATTATTGGATTTCCTATCTCAATACTACTTATAAAACAACTACTCCTGGTGTTCTATGAAATACTTATCCAGTACCGATATTGATACTTATTTTTTTGATCTTCTTAATATACGCTAATGTTAGGTAAACTTAATAATGACGAAATTGACCAGGTTCTGGCAAACAATATTATGGGTCGTATCGGATGTACGGATAAAGAAAAAGTATACATTGTACCTGTTAACTATGCGTTCAACGATACTTACATTACCGCACACTCCCAGGAAGGGATGAAGATAGAAATGATGAGAAAACACCCACACATCTGTTTCCAGGTAGATGAAATTATCAGCCCTACCAATTGGCGCAGTGTTATCGTTTGGGGAGATTATGAAGAAGTGATGGATCCCAGGGAAAAATACTATGCGATGAAATTCCTTGTGGGCCGCCTGTCCCGGCAGCAGGTAAGTGAAACGGCCGGTGTATCACAGATGACACAGGAAATGGGCATACAACAAACTTCTATTAATATTATCCGGCCTGTACTTTACAGAATTCGTATCCATGAAAAATCCGGCAGATTTGAAAAAGGGTAATCCATCTGCCGGTAACTACTTCAATCATCATTCGAATTTTGCGGAAACTGCAACCTGGAGCGTTTTACTGGTCTTCCTGCATTATTCAGCTCTTCCAATGTCCAATTATCTGTTATGGTAGTTTCCAGCCACAAATTTCCTGCTTTGCGGAGTATCTGTACGCTCAATCCGAAAAGGTAGCTAAAATCATGCTCCACCGCAGCAGCTGTCCGGTAATAACTGATATCCAGCCATCCGAAGCTATGTATCATTCTTATTTTTTCAATTGGCGTATCAGATGATATTTTCTCGGCTTCGGGAGAACAGGTTCCTTTTGTATGTGGTTTCCTGAAAAACTCCAGTCTCAGGTAGGGGTACATGGTTTGGAACTTCTCCTGTATATCCCTTACCACTGCTTCTTCGCTAATATATATCTGCATAAAAAAGTGTTTTAGTTAATACAAGTTTAGCATAGTTCACTTGATAAGAAAATGAGCATAATCAGCCTGTCATATGACAGCGGTCATGCGTGCTGAGTCAGGATAATTGGATATTGAGTACTCAATACTTCACTATGTCAGTAGTAAATATAAACCGACAGAAGTCCAATACAGTAAAGGAACTGCCGGGTCATGAAGAAAAATATTTTCTGGAAGGTCCCCGCTCCAGGGCAAAGGAGTTTCTCTTTTCGCTAAAAGTACTGGTTGAATTTATCCGGGGATTCAGGATCTTACATTTTGCAGGGCCGTGCATAGCCGTATTTGGCTCAGCAAGGGTACAACCAGGATCAGACTATTATGAGTTGGGACGAAAAACAGGAGCGGGTATTGCCAGACTTGGTTTTGCTGTCATGACAGGGGGCGGCCCGGGTATTATGGAAGCAGCTAACCGGGGCGCAAAAGAGGCCGGTGGTAAATCTGTTGGATGTAACATCAGCTTACCAAGAGAACAAATCGCAAATAAGTACCTTGACCTGCAATTCAACTGCAAGTATTTCTTCGTGCGTAAAGTACTGATGTTCAAATACTCATATGGATTCGTGATCCTACCAGGTGGTATTGGTACCCTCGATGAATTCTCGGAGGCACTTACTTTGATACAGACCCATAAAATCCTTAACTTTCCATTGGTCCTGATGAACCGCGGTTATTGGGAACCACTGATGCCCATGTTTCACAAAATGATTCAAAGTTATATGATAGCCCCTACTGATCTGCAATACATACTACTAACGGATTCCATTGAAGAGGCCATGGAACATCTGCAAAAATATGCCGTGGCCCAATACCATGTAAAACGCAAAAAGGAATTTCGCCGCTTTGCACTTTTAGGAGAATAAAAAAATTTATTACTATTATATAATATTACTGACTGACATTATGAGCTTATCTATTGGCGATCTGGATATAAACTTTCAATTGAGCATTTTTGCGGCTATCCTGGAACGCATTCCGGGTCTGGTAGCTGTAAGAGAACTGGAAAATGGTAAGTTGATTTATATTAATGATACTGGCATTAAAATGTTGGGAACAGCCGATTATCCATCGCTGGAGCTCATCATGGAGCAAAATAAAATAGGCGTCATTAATACAACAGGAGATAACACCCCGGGGGATTTGACGGTGAAGGAACGGGCGTACAAAAACGTAAAAGGAGAAACCTTTACGGGGATATATGAAGAACTTTTCCTTAAGCATAATGACAAAGATTATTGCTTTTGCAGGATCACAGATATCTTATCTGACCGGCGTCATAAACAGCAGCTCAATAAAGAATTGGAGCGTTTTGGGGCATTATTCGATTATGCAAGTATTGGAATTCTTGTTGCGAACAAACAGGGAGAGATTGTTCTTATCAATGATTTTGCCCTGCAGCAGTTTGGTTATAAGCGGGAAATGCTATTGGGAAAGAAAGTCGAAATTTTAATTCCTCAGCGTGTCCACCAGCGCCACATTGGACACAGGGAAAGATATAATGYGGATCCACAGAGCAGGCCAATGGGCATCGGCCTTGATCTTTATGCTGTTCGCAAAGATGGAACGGAATTTCCGGTAGAAATCAGTCTTAGTCATTACTCCAATGAAGAAGGTAATTTTGTCATTGCCTATATCAGCAATATTACAGAAAGAAAAAAAGCAGAAGAACGGGTAGAAAAGCTTTACAATGAACTGGAAGAAATGGTGGAAGACCGCACCATGCAGTTGCGCAAGGCATTAGAAGAACTGGAAGCGTCTAAAGAAGAACTTACCATCGCACTAGGTAAAGAAAAAGAACTGGGGGATCTGAAATCCCGCTTTGTTTCCATGGCTTCCCATGAATTCCGTACACCGCTGAGCACTATTCTTTCCTCTGCATTTCTTGTAAAACACTACGATACCGATCAGGATCAGCCCATCCGTAATAAACACTTACAACGAATTGTCAATAATGTCAGCCTGTTAACGGATACCTTAAATGACTTCCTTTCAGTTGGAAAAATTGAAGAAGGAAAGATACAGGTACGAAGCGCTGAATTTGAAATTGAAGAACATTTCAATACGATTATCCAGGAAATGCAGGGTATTGTAAAAGACAATCAGATCATTAAATACAAACATACTGGTGGGAAAAACCTGGTATTGGATCCTTCGCTGATAAAGCATATCGTCATGAATTTGCTGGGTAATGCCATCAAATTTTCAAAATCCGGCAGCCTTATAGAAATTGAAACCCAAAAAAAAGAAGATGAATTCACACTACTGGTGAAAGATAACGGTATTGGCATGTCGGAGGAAGATCAGGAACACCTGTTTGAACGATTCTACCGGGGCGGYAATGTCAGTAACATTCAGGGGACGGGCCTGGGCCTTCATATTGTTCACAGATATAGTGAGATGATGAATGGCAATATTTTATGCACCAGTGAATTAAACAAAGGCACTACCTTTACTATTGTTTTCCCTATTGACAAAGAAAACGTCCTATAGCAATATGAAAAGAATACTGTTGATTGAAGACAATGAACAACTGCGCGAAAACACAGTGGATATTTTATCCATTGCCGGCTACAACGTACTTACTGCTGATAATGGGAAAACGGGTGTGGAAATGATATTACAGCATCAGCCCGACCTGGTGATCTGCGATATTATGATGCCGGTACTGGACGGCTTCGGCGTTTTACAGCTCATGCAACAGCATGAAGCCGTAAAAGACACACCATTCATTTTTCTGACAGCAAAAACAGAAAGGGCGGATTTCAGAAAAGGAATGGGCATGGGAGCAGATGATTACATAACAAAGCCCTTCACCGGAACCGAACTATGGGACGCCATAGCCAGCAGGCTAAGAAAAGCAGCCATTAAAAACCAGCAGTTCCCACCCAACCTGCAAGGCTTAAATAAACTCATGTATGAAGCCACCGGGAAAGATTCTCTTAAGGCACTGGCGGAAGGAAGGAATATTGATAAATACAAAAAAAAGCAAGCCATTTATACAGAGGGCAATCATCCTTCCAGGTTATTTTTTGTTCAGAAAGGAAAAGTAAAAACCTGTAAAAGCAATGACCTGGGAAAAGAACTGGTAACAGAGCTTTATAGCGATGGGGACTTTTTAGGATATACAGCCTTACTGGAAGGATCTGTTTATAAAGACTCCGCCGTTGCAATGGAAGATACTGAAATTGCAGTGATCCCATTAAAAGACTTTGAGGAATTGCTTCATAACAATTATGAAGTTGCGCTCCAGTTTATCCGGATGCTGGCTAAAAATGTGGCTTCCAGAGAACAACAGTTGCTGGGGCTTGCGTACAATTCCCTCAGGAAAAAAGTAGCGGAAGCATTATTAAATCTCCATAAAAAATACAACCCTAAGAACGAACCACCATTCATCGTAAAAATCAGCAGGGAAAACCTCGCCAATATTGCCGGAACCGCCACAGAATCCCTTATTCGTACCTTAAGTGACTTTCGTGATGAGAAACTCATAGATATAAAAGAAGGTGTAGTAGTTATTCTTGATGAAAAGAAACTGGCTAATATGATATACTAGACGGCGGGAAAATATGTATGCAGATATCTTTTAAAGTCCATCGCCAGGGTCTCAAAACTATCCTGTAAAGTATCAATTTTGGCTGCCAGCATCTCCTGCAGTGCCGTAACACGCGCCGGATAGATCGCCGTCCTGCTATCATRTTGCATTGCCTCCAGCAGCTCTCTTACTTCATGCCTCAACAATCCTATCTGTTCATCTATCTTCAGAAATCTGTGCTGAAAAACTTCCAGGTGCCCCAGATGTCTTCTATCAAAATCATTAGACAGAATATCGGCCAATTGCGTCTTAAAAATAATGGTTTCATCCTCCATCACCCTTAGTATATACTTCCAGGATTCGTGTGGTAGTAAACGCCCATCTAAATTATCTTGCATCATCTTATTGTTTAATATTAAATTGTCTAAGTTATTGTCAAACGAATCGGCAGAACATGACCACGATCAGTATTTTGACTATTTATGATCATAGTTATTATTTATTATGAGCAATAAACAGGGGAAATGGTAATGTTTGCATCAGTACGTCTGCCATACTTTCCTGGAACCAGCGGGAAACAGTACTGCGCCTGTAAGCCCCCAGCACTGCGATGGTTCCTTCCACCTCCCCTAGCATATAGCTTACAATTTCCTCTTCCGGAACGCCTTCCATTACCTTATACCCGGCATCCGGGAAATGTCTTTTAATAAATTCTTTTATAAGATGTTTATTCTCCAGATGATTTCCCTCGGGATTGACGGATAACACAGTGGTTGGTAATGTTTGCAAAGAAGTCAGCAGGTAGTTATACATTTTTATAGCATATACGGAAGATGGCTCCCCGTCATACAACAACACTACATTATTGATATCACTGAAAACAGGAGGCACCATCACCTGGGTAGGCACAACTAGTACGGGGCATTGCACATCTGCCAGGAGATCTCTTATAAAACGGGTAGGCGGCTTCGTATCATCGTGCACAAATGTTTCACGGGCATCCACAATGAGCAAATCTGCATAAATGCTCTCTTCCAGCGCAGCCAGGAGCGAAATATTTCTATTGCGGTGAACACTGTAGGCTATCCCTGCTTTCTGGCAGGCGGCCTCAAATATACCAGCAGCCGCTTCGCGCTTCTCCTTATCCGCAGCTTCAAGTTGTCTGATGGTTACCTCGGCTGTTCCTGCTTTCAACAATTGGTGCAAACTGAAACTATTGTAGGTAAAATCCTGGCAGAAAACACCGGTCAGGTGTGCTTTCTGTTGCTTCGCAATCAATATGGAATAATGGAGGGTACTCTCAGAAAATCTGAGTCCATCAAATATGGCGGCTATCTTTTGCATCGTGTTTTTAATTTTATTCAAATCTACCACCGGAAAGAAAAATGAATTATGACCCTTATTAGGGCAAACTATGATTCTCGTCATCCCCGGAATGATGATGTGAATCAAGAATATATATGACCGGCATCATTTATCCAGGGCTGCTTTTCCTTTAATTTTATTATCAACAAGAGAATTGATTTCCATTGATCATATTTTAAAATTGATATCATGCATGCAAATATTTTCTCCCTCACCTACCTGATAGCCAATGCAGTCAGTCTGGCAATACTGATAACTGCTATTTTCTGGCCTCTTATCGCCCGGCTCCTGCTGGCACTGCTCTTTATTGGCGCCGCGCTCTTCAATGCCTTCATGGCTATCCGGTCACCGGAACTGTTTATGGCATATGGAGCAATGACTGTTTCAGCCGTTTACGAACAGTTCATTTATGGTGCATTTCGTGATAATACCACTGCTATTGTCGTGTCTATTTCTATATGTCAGCTGGCAACAGGCATTTTCATTGCTGCCAGGGATGCACTGCTGAAGCTGGGGTTAATTGCAGCTACAGTTTTTCTGGTAGCAATAACGCCACTTGGAGCAGGCGCCGCTTTTCCATCCACGCTTCTGCTGGCAGTTGCTGCCATCATATTACTCTTTAAGGAAAGGTATCTATCCGCACACCTGGTACATTTCCCTTTGCGTCATCGTTTTTTAAATCAAAAAATATGAAAAAAGAGTAGCGAAAAAATATACGGTCTCGTGGTTATAATGTCACCGTCTGTCACTTTTTTAATCGTAAATTCGAGGGCATGTATGCGGAATACAACGCTTTATTACAGCATAAGCTGAAAAGCCGGCAGATATTGTATCTGCCGGCTTTTCAGCTTATGCTGTATATCAGGTTACATTATCGAACTTCAATGGATATACTAAATATCCCGCTTTAGTTTGATTCCGTATATTTTTTGAAATTGTCGAGAATTGCCTGCCAACCACTCTTTTGCATTTCTATTGGATTTTCCTGTTCCGCGTCAAATGTTACAACAATTTCGGTTTTATCTCCTTCCTTATTAAAGTTAACGGTTACCTGTCTGCCATCCGGCATGGTATAGGTAAATTTTTCACCATCAACAATTTCATTATAAGTAGCCTCAAAGTCAAAGCCAAAACTTCCGTCTTTCGCTTCCATTCTTGCTGAATATTTACCACCTACGCGCATATCATTTGCAGCAGCAGGGCATTGCCAGGAAGGGTCTGCAAAATTCCATTTTGTAATGTGTCCGGGTTGGGTATAATAGTCCCAAACTTTATGAGTATCTGCATTTATGCTGGCGGTAACCGTAACCTTGTTGCTCATATTTTTACTTATTTATGGTTAATAATAATTGGTCTAATTTTTCCAGGGTTGCCAGCATCCCTTGTTCCATGCCCATCTGCACCACCTGTTCCAGATCTGACAAAGATTTATAGGTGACGATCGTTTCTACTAAAGCGTTTTCACCCTTGTCTATAAAAGTCACCAGCCACTCGGCGCTGGGCAGGTCTTTATTTATTTCACCTTCGGCATTAGAGAAAGCGTCTAAGGAAGTGTAGTAGTCAATTGGTTTTATTTTCAGATACGTTGTATATCCCCAATATTCTGTACCGTTGGGTTCTACCATGGCGTAATGCCAGTGACCTCCTTCACGGAAGTCCATTGATTTTGTTTTTGTGGTAAGTGGAGCGGGCGCAAACCACCTGTCAAGTAATTCACTTTTGGTATAACAATCCCAAATCAATTGCCGGTCGGCTAAAAACTCACGTCTGATGGTCAGCGTATTTTCTTTCTTATCTACGAGGAAGTCGAATTGCAAATTGTTTTTCATTTCTTTTGTTTTTTAATCGTTGCCAATAGTTGATCGAGTTGATCGAAACGGCTCTCCCAAATCTTTCTGAATTGTTCCAGCCATTTGTCGATCTCTTTCATTTTATCAATTTCAAGCTGATAAAAAATTTCCCTTCCCTGGTATGCCTGTTTTACCAGTTCGCATTCCGTCAATATTTTCAAATGTTTGGAAATTGCCTGTCTCGTCGTGTCAAAATGCTCGGCGATAGCATTAGGTGTCATTGCATGTACTGCAATTAAAGCGATGATGGCCCTCCGTGTGGGGTCGGCGATGGCCTGGAAAATATCTCTTCTCATTAAAGTATCGTTTATGTATGGGGCCCGATTGATGGCAATCAGGCCCCATACCACTAAATTACTTTTCTATCATGGGAAGGTACTTTCCCCTGTTATCAATTATTACCCAAAGAATGACTGCAATCAACACAAATGCAATAGGCAGAGCGGATGGAGCCATGCTGATGCAGGCAAGCAGAATGCCCGTTAAAACAGGTAAGATCACAATTGCGCCAAGCGCCCTCGTCCTCCCTGGGATCAATAACAAGCCGCCGAGCACTTCTATGGCGCCCACCAATGGCATGAGCCAACCTATTTCCATAAAGGCCATCCCTGCTTTCACCATTTTATCAGGCATGTCTTTAGGAACCGGCATATAGTGAAAGAATTTATCCAGGCCTGCATTAATAAACAGGAGGCCGGTCAATAGACATAAAATAAAGAGGATTTTACTTTTCATAGTTATTATTTTAATTACGCAACTAATCGGTTGCAAATATATGTGCAACTGATTGGTTTCTCAAATTTTTCTTTAATTTTCAGGAGATAAAAATTTGGGGGGCTGTATCGGTTATGAGAAATGCTTTTGCAAATATGGTCGCAAATAACCCGTAGACTGTCGTATTTAGCCTCTGTCAAAACCAAATTTTCCTTCCATCTTTACAATACTGAAATGAACAAATAAACTAAGTGGAGCAGCGACCACTAAAAAAACGGGCGGAACCGAAAAGCCAGAAGAGTAGGAAATGAAAATAAGATGTTATGTCAGACAATAATGTTTCGTTGCACCGGGTTCTCAAAGCGTCTCCGGAAAAGGTATACCGCGCATTCACTGAAGCGCTGGCCATTGCTTCCTGGCTGCCTCCATATGGCTTTCTTTGTACTGTTCACGAAATGAACGTAAAACAGGGAGGCACCTTTAAGATGTCATTTCAAAATTTCACCACCGGCAACGGTCATTCATTTGGTGGAGAATACCTGGAGCTCAAACCCAACGAGTTGCTGAAGTACACCGATAAATTTGATGACCCGAACCTGCCTGGTGAGATGGTCACTACTGTTTTGCTTCGGAAAACGTTGGTAGGTACAGAAATAAAAATCACACAAACAGGTATTCCTGTTGTCATACCTGCAGAAATGTGCTACCTGGGATGGCAGGAGTCGCTGGAGAAATTAGCGAAGCTGGTTGAGCCTGAAATACCAGATGCCTGATCCGGCTGAAAGCTCCGCCGGTCCTGTAATCATGAGGTGTTATGATAGAAATGAAACCTTGCTGGCTAAGCCAGCAAGGTTTCATGGCCCGGAACCGTTTTAAGTCATTATCAATAATAAATATCCACGATACCGTTAGGAGTACCTGGCGTAACAACAGTAGCATGTTGTCCACAGTCGGTGACCGCATTGGCCACGCTCCATGACAACGGCGCCTGTGCACTGCCTACCTTCAGCTCAATTGCACTAAGCCTTGTTTTAGCCGTATTTGGGTAGTTGGAGCAACTTGCAACGCCATATGCTTCCAATGATTCAGCAGCCCAGTAAAGCTTGGGAATGTTGTTAACGGTAAGCGTAATGGAGGGATAGCCTGCAAAAGCAGAAGTGTAGCTATAAGTACTTCCACTTCCTCCAATAAGACTCATGATACCCTGCAGGTTAGTACCAGGAGCTACCCGTATCAGGTTGCTGAATACGGAATTATTACCTACATACCAGTTGGCAATAGCCCAATAGTTACCACCACCGGCGGCAGACGGTCCCCACTGCAATACAGGTTGCAGGATGTTGTTGGCATTCTGTAAACCATTAAAGAGGAAGATCGTTTGACCGGAATTTACCGCCGGCGCAGGCGGAACTGTCCAGTTAGTATTAAAATAAGAAATAGGCGTAGCCGAACTGTTCGTCCAGTAAGTGTAGGTGATCCAGCCGGAACCGAGTGGGAATATATCCTTTCCGGATTTCTTTGTATTACCCGGATAAAAAGGCGTGTTCCCGCTTGTTTGTTCAATAGCGCCGTAATCGGCTACCACTTTACCCTGGCGGTCATACTTACGAAGCCTGCTGCCTTCTCCACTCAGGTATTCGCCGGTTTCAACATGATGCACCAGTGACTTATTCACCCAGCCTGCGGGTGTAAGTACCTCGTCCTGGTGATTGGTTGTTTGCACTTTATCAGCAGGTGCGACTGCGTTATCGGCTGAGGAGCCGGACTGCTCTTTCTTACATGCAGTGAATATGGTAGTACTCAACAATAGAAAGGAGAGAATGTATTTGCTCATAAAACAGGGTTGGGTTAAAAAAAATGATTAAGAGAGAAACGGTTGATTGGGTTATTACTAAAGTAAAATAACTCACTGCAAATATGCCGCAGTTATCATTTAAAAGCAGGGGCGTTATGCCCCATACTCTATAGTTTTAATTTCAATCCGCCATTCACTACAAATCCATCCAGCGGGGCGTAAATGTCTCTGAATACGGGATGTGTTACCGTACCCATATAAATGCTATCAAAGCGCGTTTGCCGGGTATCCAGCATATTTTCAAAATTCACGAATATTGAAAACCGCTCCCATAATTTTTCAGCCATAAATCCACATAACCAGTATTGTTTCCCCATGGTGCCATCACTCAGCGGCTGCTTGCTATAATAGTATGCCTCCAGCCCAACTTTCCATTTATCTTCTATTTCATACATCAGCACATTGTTCAGCCGGTGACGCGCCGTTAAAGGATTGTCACGTTTTACTCCCTGCTCCGTTATCCGTGCATCTGTAAAAGTATATCCGATAAATAGTTTGAAATCCCCGTATCCCAGCTTTACATTGGTTTCCCAGCCTTTGGTATCCATGTAGCCATTCACATTCACCAGGTGATATGTGTTAGCCGCTGCGGCTTCCATTAATAACGGATTATTTATCCGCGTATAAAAAAACAGCTGATTAATACTTAAGCTTAATTTATCAGCAAAGAACGCTGTACGATAATTGATGTCGAAGTTTCCACCGTATGATTTTTCAAGGGTATTGTCGTCCGCATTGACCGGAAATACATTCCTGAACTGAATTCGCTCCGTTTCTTCCGTGAAAATAGTGGGCGTTTTATACCCCAAGCCGCCGCCAATACGGGAAGTAACTTTCGGTGAAATTTTGAAGAGCGCAGAGAGCCGCGGGAGCAATACAAAACCATAGTCTATTACGTAATCACCCCGGATACCTGTTTCCAGTTGCAGCCACTGGTTAGCCTTCCAGGTGTTTTGTATAAATGCTCCTACTGTTTGCTGATCATAATTCCTTTTGGGAAATGAATCTGCAGGATGCTCTTTAAAATTATCTGTATAATAATTTAGTCCTCCGATCCACTCCACGTTTTCATGCCGATTACTATAGGTTGCTTCTGAGTAGGACGAAAGTTGTTTACCATCAAAGATGTAGTCCGGAATGGTGATAGTGCGCTGGAAATTATTGAATGAATTTTTTACCGTCAGCGTACTATGCTCATTCAACTGGTGTTCAAATGCAAGTTGAGTAGAAAGTCTCGTACTTTTATTTCTTTCAAAATAACTATGTGTACTGTCGCCATGCCCTTTGATATATTTGATATCTCCGCCGGTCCTGTCTTCAAACACCCCATTTACACCTATATTCAATTTCGTTATAGGACTGAAATAAATAAATAGCTTTGGATTAATAACGTATCTGTCGAATTTCGGGATAGCGGTGAATGGCGTGTTCCCCGGGGCATATGGCTGATTGCTGTTGCGGGACGCAAAGACTGTTACGCCTACCTTCTCAAATTTCTGCCCGTAGTAACCACTCAAATCTAGTCCGCCGGCAGAAGTACCATTTAGAAAGAAACGTAGCTCCTTTTCTGCTGCCGGTACCTTTGATACCAGGTTTACAAGCCCGGCTATAGCACCGCCGCCATACAAAGTGGAGGCAGCGCCCTTTATTACTTCTACCTGTTTTAAATCCAGTGGCGGTGTTTGCAACAGTCCCAGTCCTCCGGAAAAACCTGCATACAAAGGAAATCCGTCTTTCAATATCTGTGTATATCGCCCATCCAATCCCTGAATACGTATGCTCGCGTTGGCAGAGGTGGCGGATACCTGTTGCGTTTGAATGCCGGTACTCTCATTCAGCATCATTCTGATGTCACCGGGTTTCATATTTCCTTTTTCTTCCAGCTCCTCCCCTCCTATAAACTCTACTCTTGTAGGAATATTCTGAATGGTTCTTGTACTGCGGGTGGAAGAAATTACTACTTCTTCTATGTCTTCTCCTGCATGCTCCAGTAATACCGTGAGCGTATCTGTTGAAAGTGGGAAATGAAGCGGCTGATCATATTCCCTGTAGCCTACAAAACGCACTATTAACTGATGCTGTTCACCTTTGATATCTGTGAATACTGCTATTCCTTTTGTATCCGTTTGTGTTCCGTTGCTGCCATTTATAAGTACCGTAGCACCAGCCAATGGCGCGCTGGAATTTGCATCTCTAACAGACACAATTATTTTATGTTGTGCCAGGCTCACGACAAATGAGCATAGCAAAACTGCTAAGAAAGATATATGTTTCATTCTTTGTTTGATAGTAAATAAAATGTACTTCACCATGCACTGGTGATCCCTTATAGTTATTGCGTCGTTCGCTGAAACTATGACAACCGGGGCGGCTGAAAGATGGGCAAGCGGGATTGAGAGATGGCCTTTTCTTTAAATGGGCGAAAGACGGATTGTTTCGTGGTGTATACCGGTTTTGTAATCCAGATGGTGGCCTCTGGCAATACTACCCCATGGCAGGTACTACAGGCGAAGAATGGAGAGCATGGGCAATCCTGCTTCTGGTGGTCCGTCTCATGTTGATGATGACCGCTCATCGCCTCTCTTGTTGTACACATGAAGTTATCTTCCTGGCAATCACAGGGGATGCCGGAAAGTATCACTACATACAATGAAAACAACAGGAGCAGCCATTTCATGGAGCGAAAATATAAAAAAACGAGGATTTTCTGTTCCCTATCCTGTAAACCCGTATAATTGATTGTCCTGATATACTAAAAAAGACCAGGTAGTATTGCTACCTCCTGGCCTTGTCCTATTATCCGTCCAGGTCTTCGTTCTGTCTGGAACAAATGCTCTGGTTCCGCTACACTGTATCAAATAAAAAATTCTCTGGCAGCGACTTCATGACTATTCCATCGTATAATTCACTACCAGCCATGCACCGGCAATAGTACCTTTTACCATAGCAAAATTCTGTACCGCAAAACTATAGTCGATGTGATCACTGGCCAGTTTTATATTACCTGTAATCGCACTAATCGGATCTATCAACTGAATCTGAGTACCAAATTTACCGGCATTCTTCGTCATGGCCTGGGCAGGGGCGCCGTTAACAGACACCATCAGGTTGCCGCTGTTACTGGTGAGTACAAACAATGCTACGCTCTGTACCGTTACTTTAATGGCACTGTTTTGTGTGAAGTAAGGTAAGACTGCTTTTGTTAAGCTGCCACTGAAAGTGCCGCTGCCATTCATAAAGGCATACCAGTTATCCGACATTTCATGCCGCAGATCAAACATGCGGAAGAGACCAGCTGCCGGCACGCTATCTACGATTTTCTTAAAGAGTATCTTGAGGTAGTCGGTTGTTTCCTTTTTGAACAATCCTCCCCCCTGCCGGGATGTATAACTTATCTGTATAATCACATCCGTGATACTCTGGTAATCGAATTGTGCCAGCGAGGAAGGATCATTCATTTCCAGGTGCCAGGAGCTGATGGCACCGGTACCTTCAAAAGGCAGGTACCGGTCGTCATGGAAACTTAGTTCAAACAACCCGGTATCATTTTGCGCATGGCTGGTGCCAATAGATTGAATAGCGCCAAGGTTATAAGTAAACCGGTCGTCGCCTCCTGCTTTTTCCACGTATTTATCATACGCATCTGCTCCTGCAGGGTTTAGCTGCGTATTCCTGCGGTATTTGTTGCTGACCTGCGACAATGTACAGGATATTGATACCAGTGGTCCACTGATACAAGGTATACTCACAGAAATGGCTTTAATACGGCGCAGATAATGACCCGGATAATCCATATCGAATAACATTTCCGGGATATTGATATCGCACTGACCTGTATTACGCAGCTGCAGCAGGGCTTCTGGTGACAATGCTGCTACTGAAATATTTTTGGTCAGTTCAAATTCACGTTGGTTATTATGAAGATAGTTGGATTCCAGCCGTTTCACATCGAGCAGGAGCCGATCACCGGACAGGAGTCCTTTTTTCATAGTATCCCAGTAGTTATACTGAATCACATTGCTGTCTGCCGCCAGTTCAAACTGATAGCATTGTTCCGCTTGTTTGGCCATGGCAAATGCCAGCTGATATGACTGGAAGTAGAGCGTACTGATTTGCCCTGTCATCCATGCATACAGGTCTTTGTTGGTGTACTTACTGGTCATGAATGTATTTACTTCCTGTGCCTGTTGTATCCTTAGCTGTTGGGTGGTTGTTTCCTTCACAGCAATGTCCTTCCGGATATCCGCCACTACTATTTGCTGATCCATCTGTTCCAGTTCAAGGGAAGCCATGTCTTTCTGCAGGCCCCACTCGTCCATTCTACGCTGATACGCACCTATGTTACCAATAAGGCTGGAAGTAGAATGCAGGATGCCTGCGATGCCACGGAACAGGGTACCGAATTGCCCGGTAGAACTACCCACATTATTACCACCGAAAGAGACAGTCACCACTGGTGATCCGCCAAAACCGGCACCACCACCGGTGATGATCGGTATCATATGGGTGCCGCCAGAAGTGGCATCCAGTACGGTGGCTACTATTTCAGATATGATAGCACCTGCCGAAATACCTGCCTGTGCTATTTCCCAGCCATTCATAAAGTCACGGCTGCTGTAGTAATCGTATTTTTTCTGGGAAATTGCCTTGGTTTTCCGTAATGCTTCGATCGACTGTGTTGCTTCTTCCACCTGTACCTGTCGGATCAACAGTAACTGCTGTTGTAATTTTATTTCTTCTCCGGCTCTTAACAATGCCAATGCTTCATTGTCTTTCTTTTCCAAAGCAGACAACAAGGCTGCGCCTGTGGCTTTCACCTGTTCTGCCAGTTCAGTGGCTTTCTGCAGTATTACACGGAAACGGTATAATGGCAACGGCGCATTGAGCATACTGGTAACAGTACTGATATCCAAACCGGCGGCGGCAGCACGCACCAGCATACCAGGATCTATCGGCGGTGCAAACAATGCCAGTACACGGTGTACGCCATTGATATCTTCACTGTTCCGTATCTTGTACAACCTGTCATCAATCGTATCCCAGTAAGACAATAACTGCTCGTTAGCCGGTATGCAGAAGTAAAGGGAAGAAACCGTATTATGCGGAGTTGGTAATTCTGCTCCCTTATGCGGCAACACATTCAGGTCGGGTACCAGGTTTTCCAGGTCTACCATGGCGTTGCTGAAAGCATCCAACTTCACCTCCAGCTGATTGTAGGTTTCATCCGGAACGGGTACAACAGGCGGAATGATCATTGGCTTTGGTCCGAGCAGCTTATCTGCCAGGATATATAACTGTGTCGCCTGTACGAGCGATTCCATGGTATTCTGCATAAACAGGTTGTCACCCCAGGCGATCAGGTTGTCGAGGTATTTCATGAGCAGCGCCTTTTGATAGGCCAGCGGCCGGGTGCGGGCTACTTCATGTGGCATAAACGGATTTTCCCGCCAGCTCTCTACTGCATTAACCAGATCCTTGTAGACGGTACCGGTAGGGTCACTCGCAATGTCATTCATGATGGTATCAATACGTTGAGCCACGTAGTCAAAGAATTCATGGAAAGGCTTGGTGATCCAGTATTTCTGCGGAGCGCTGCCACCTGCGCCTCCAATAGGATTAAAGATGTAGTGATACCATTTACGTGCTTCTTCAAACCGCTGATTCTGGCTTAACTGATTGCCTATGAAGAAAGGCAGGTGATAAAATAATTCCCAGTTGTAGGATGAATAACTTCCGTCCGCATCAAAATCGATATTCTCTACCGGGTAAGGTGTTGCTACCGGTGATTGCGGCTGATAGGTGGTATCAAATTTAAAGCTGTTCACCTTCGACTGTACTTCATACGTCATGATAGCCGGCAGTCCTCCCTTGTACACGGTACTCTTGATATAACATACCAATGGGTGATAGAAGTTGCGGAACATCAGCTGCGGCTTATGTTTCTTATAAAAATCCCATTCCGCTGTGAGCCGGATATACTCCGTATCTGCGTGCAACTGCTGCAACATTTTATTGAAGTCATGCGCCGGATCTGCTATCAGGATTTTAACATACTTAACGACTAACGCAATGAGGTCAGTAACGAATTTGTAAATATCACTGAAGGTGCGCGCATCGGTACCATTTTCACCGAAGAAGCCAGGTATGATCACGTATTCCCTGGATCCATCGGCATAAAAGAACGGCATAAAACTGGCCATCGGCAGCACCAATCTTCTATGACCACCAAACTCGTTATTGGTAGGGTAGCTATTCTTAGCTGACATCAGCTCGAGTGCTACATAAATCCAGTCGATCAATGAGAACTCATGTGGATACGTAATCCGGAAGATGCCCGGGGTGGCATTAAGAACAGGATCAAAGTTGTAAGGACTTAATATGCTCCTCATCGAGAGGGTATCAAGTGATCTGCTGTCGTTTTCCCGGTACTGCATCTGCAGGAATTTGGTATCCATAAAATCCGGGATAAAATCGAGATAAGGAAGCGACTGATCGCCCCAGTAAGCCACTTCAGGGTAACCTTTACATCCGGTAAGATTGAACATACCAATAGCATGGCTATCGAAAGTGCAGAGAATACCATAGCCCACCGCCCCCATGTCGAAGTCCAGCATACGGAAGGTATCTTTCACCGGATTGAGATCAGCATAATAGTTTGTGTGCAATACATCCTGTGAAGTCCGTTTGGGTTGCCATACCCCATTGATACATTCACTGGTGGCCAGCTGTATTTTATACCGCTTCAATGGCGTTGGCGTTGCCTGGTTGATAGGTGTGCTGGGAATAGACACGCTCTGGCCTTGTTGTATTTCTTCGGTGGGCAGGTGCCAGGCCAGGAACAACCGGTTGTTAAGCATATATGCCAGCAGATGATCACCGGAAATATCCACATCAACTTTTGTCCATGGCTCCCACTTGCGTTCTTTCACTCCTGTTCGGTAGTAGTAGGTACTGCCTCCGCGCACCCGTGCAATAACGTGCATGGTATAAGTACTTACATCGTAGTAGCAGGCCCTTACATCGAGGGTGGCCACATCATCCAGTTTTTCCAGGTAATGTATGGCCGCTGTTTCTACGTTGTCATCTGTCACTTCATTTTGTTGCAGCTCAGAGATCAGGTCGGCAAAGAAATAGGATTGGTCGGCACGTAGTTCAGGCAGTATCCAGTTTTCCGGGTACAGGAAAATTTTCCGGTTGGCTACCCATACCTGGAAATTCTTCATCCAAATCCATTGGCTCCAGCCGTCATCATTCGTTACATCTGCAATAGCATCTGGTTCCAGTGCCATCAGACAGCGTTGTATGAATAGTTGAAGTATACCGTGTGCCATGACAATACGGGAACTTGGCTGCCCGGGTTGCATCATTACGTCCATGAGGAAATAGTCGTACAGATCATTCGAACCGTTCAGGTCAGGGTTAGATGCCAGCAGATAAGCAACGAGTGCATCTCTTTTCCGCGGACGCAACGCATCTTCCACCGGCTGAATGACGTTCAGCCATTGTTTGTCATCGTATTTATTACGCAGCGCCTGTGTGATCAAAGCTGCTTCCACTTCCGTGAGTACAGGCTGGATGAACTGTGTGGCCGTGGCCGTTGGTACGCCCAGCAACCGTAATGCCGCCGTAGCAGCTTCCAGTCGCAGATAGGTAGCGGGAAGTTTAAAATCTGCCGGGTACGTATAGCCGTACCAGGTAGTAAGATCACTGACGTCGGCAGGATCCCATCCTGTGAACAACGTGAGGGTCTGGAAAGTATCCGGCTGTGAAGCACCCGATGCCACCTGTCCCCATACATCCGTCCAGGACAACACCACATTGGCATCTGCCGGACTTTGTACCGTTCCATAATTTTGCATCAACAACAGTGCTTCCTGCCATTTTACCCATTTACCAAAATCAGCTGCCGGCACATCTCCCGTATACCGAAGCGTATCAGGTTCTAACCAGCCCATAGTAGCATTATTCTGCAGGAACCATTGCAGGTCTTTTGCGGAAATGCTGATCTTACTGAGATAACTGACCATCACCTTCAGCAGGCGGGTAGCCCGGTATTGCGCATCAAATGCAGCGGGTGTTATCAGCGGCGGAACTGGCGGTGTACTTACAGTATCAATCAGCGAATCGTCCGACAGGATGTCTCCAAGCAATGCGGCAGGGCCAGGGAATTTCAGTGCCCCATATTGCAGCAGTACCAAGGTGATTGTATCCGTTGTACCAAATGTGCCTTGCACCGCATTGTACAAAGCCGTTTGTTTACCGGCATGAAAAAGGTAAATGGAGATGGGCGTACTGAATGACTGTATCAATGCATTCTGGGCGGCAGGCAGACCAGGATCCCCCGGCAACAACGCCAGCAACGCGGTAATTTTAGCCTGGATATCAAGAGTACTGAAATAACCTCCCAGGTTGGCATCTACATATGCCTGCGGCGTAAGTGTATCCGCGAAAGCACCGCTGATGATAGCCATGATCTTATCGACCACCGCAGCAGTCAGACCGGGTAACAGGCTCATTTGTTGTTTGAGTCCATTCTTGTTTTCATCAGGAGACAATGCAGCATTAAATCCCGACCGGGTAGTATTGAAGGCCTGTTGATACGCCGTCTGTAAAGCAGTCAGCCAGATGGTAATGGTAGCATCCTGCATCGCTAATAAGCCGCCGGGATCACTATTCTGCAGGAACCATTGCAATTCACTCACCGTGAAACCTGCCGTCTGCATAAACCGTACACTGGCCACCAAAGCGCTGGTATCAGCAGGTGTGGTAAATAACGGTAAAGCAGACAACGTACTGAATGTAAACATATCCGGCAACTTCAATCCGAGCAGGTTGGCCAGCAACGCATGACGATACAGGAAGGCCAGGTTGTCGCGCGTCAGCGTGGTATCTGCCGGGTTTAACCGGCTAATGAGAAAAGTAATATCATCTGCCTTCGCTTTCAGGCTTAATCTCAGGGTAGTAAGATGTGCATTTAACGTATCACGGGTACCCAACGGCAACAGCTCATTAGCCGCGATGTTTTTAATTGTAAATGCTTCATCTATCGGATTGGTCGCGATCCTGTTCAGGTACACGGAGGTATATAATGCAGCTGGTTGCTGTCCATAAAAAGACAAGGCCTGTTCCAGTGTAATACCAAGACTGTTTTGCAGTTTGAATAGATCTACTATCACCACCAACGTGGCATCATTAAGTTGTTGATTACCCAACGCAGTATACATGATCATACTGTTCAGGTTATCCATGCTAACTCCTGCTTTCCGGTATAGGCGCAGGAAACGGTGCATACGATCCAATGCCGGTTCATCCAGGTTGGCAATTATTTTCTTTGCCGTATCACAGGTATTATCCAGGTGCTGGATAAAGAGATTGTTACCAGGATTAATGAAAGACTGATTCAGCAGTTGTTGCAGGTCTACATAACTCAATCCGCTTTTCTTTAAAAACACATCGACCTCCTGCAGAGTAGGCAGCAATGGAAGAGCGCCTGTGCTCCAGTAGACAGCCTGTCCGGCGGTAGTAGTATCAGGGGTAACGATCAGCGTTCTTTCTGCCGGCGATATTTTCAGGTACACAGCTGCTTTGGAAGGAGCATCCGGACCTGCGGTATTACCCAGGGTGTTCATCAGATCGGCCCGTTCGACACCTACAATTTCCAGCAGACTATTGCCTCTTTCCTGGTAGATATCAAACGGAAGCCCGAAGGAAATATGTGAGATTGCGAGCGTATCATACGCATCCCCATTTACATATTCCGGCGCAGCATTTAGTTCGGCAGCACTCAGGTGTGTTTGCCGCAATTGCCTTACCCGCCAGCCGGTACCTTCTGCGGATATTTTGGTCGTACTTTTTGCATCCCGCAACATATAAGTATCTACACCGGCAGCGGAATATTTCGGATACAGCAAAGCCTCATCAGTCACATTCTTTATACCGTTATCTGTAAGACCTTTCAGCAGGTGGGCATTGATTTTTCCTTTTACCATGTCGGCGGTAAAAGTGTTATCCAGTAATATGCCCAAATCGGGATTCACAGCATCTTCCAATACTTCGCATACGAGATCGATATAAGGAATGGGGGTATTGGCATTATCACAATTGAGATCTATATCGCCGATGTCCGGACGTCTGGCAAACAATACGTCTTTAGCCGTTTTGGTGCCATTGGCCAATAAGCGGTTCTTCAGGAACTGCAATACATCTGCCAGATAAGCAGCCGGGCCATACACCGATCTGCAATCCATGCATTCGCAAAGATCTATTTCCTGGAACAGGCTTTTCAGGTTAGGGAAATCTTTCGATATCTGTTCTATCTTCAACGACAATGCTTCTCCATTCAGTGCTTTCAGTTTACCTGCACCGGCATATTCCTTCAGTTCTGCACCGAGTGTTATCGCGGCGGTATGGATGTTTACCGCTTTCTGATAAACGGCGGTCGCTTCCTTTTCGGTAAAGGTCTGATCTTTACTATACCTGCTAACGAATTGTTTCTGTCCTAGTCCTACAATGTGATAAGCTGCTGTTAACTGATCATCCTGTAATTTTTTTGCTTTGCTATAATCCGGTGTGAGCTTATACAGTCTTTGCAGGGAACGCAATTGTGCTTTGGCATCGTCAGACACTTTCGTATCCTTCAACTGTGCATCTATGGAATTACCACCAAGATCTACATCCGGCAACTGTTTCAGTTGATCCATTGCTGCGGGTTGATCTCTTTTGAAATCAGCCATAAATGCCACATGCGGATATTTTTGCCGGAACCGGCTTTGCAGTATAGAGGCATGCATGTGTAATGCATCTTTACTGGCGGTCATGCTGGCTCTTAGCTGATGATTGGGAAGGCGGTTCAGCAAATCTTTCCACTCATCGGTAGATAGTGCAGCCAGTTGAGATACGTCTTTTTCTTCTTTTATATTGGCCGTCTCTTTTACGTGCTGTATCAGGGTTTCATCGGTGCCCAGCAAACTGGCGATATTAATATCTACAGTTGCTCCGTGCGCTGCGGTGGCATTAAGAAAGGGATTGGCAGCTACCAGGTTGTTCAGCAGTTGCGGTAGATTGCCAAAAGCATTTTTACTGATCAGCTCTACCAGGTTTTGGTAAGATCCGTTTTTGATACTACCCACAATCAGGTTAGCCCATTGCTGTGGTCTTTCTTCCTGTATATATTTTTTTGCTTCTTCCCGTAAGTCCAGTAACTGACGCAGCAGACGAGCTAATGTTTTACTGATATCGGGGATGATATTTGCGGCGATAGCATCCGAAATCGCAGCCTTGATGGTATCGGAATCTATCAATGCCGTTTCATACACCAATGCTTTCACATCTGAGGAAATGCTGATGGCCACACGTGTGGTCAACCATTGTTGCAGGTCATTCTTTAATAAGGTACCTTCCCTAAACAGGCCATAGAAGAAGGCCGGTTCAAACTGAAACTGTTGCTGGATTTTAAAGGACAGCGCCAGGTATTCGATGCGGTTATAATCGATACCTGTTTCCCGGCTAAGGAAAGTTACGTCCGGGTGTGCCGTTGTTTCTTCCAGGGTATCCAGTGTTATTTTGCCTGTTACGGGAGATAATATCTGCAGATAGTTTTCGTATTCACTGAGCGTACGTCCGGCTCTTTCTTTCAGGTGGATATCGATATTCACTCTGCTGGGCGCGTTGAATACAACATCGTTGATACCTGTTTCAAACAGTAGTTGTTTTTTCTGATATACTCTCATCAGTATATCTGCGCTTTCATACTCATTTTTTTCCACCACCTTCTGATCGTAAGGAATGCTGTATTTTCCGTCGGAGTCGGTGATCGCTTCTCCTAAAGCAGTTTCGGAGCGGAGGTCTTTATCAAATGCCTTCACCGTAAGGCCCGGGGCCGGTGTATTATCGGGTTGAAAAACGGTGCCTGTTACGATGGCGCTTTGTACGTTGGCGCGACTACCTTTTGCTTCCACTTCCAACACTATTTCTTCCACTGCTTCATGAACATTCCAGCTTTTGGTATCGTGGCTGCCGGAGAGTATAATTTCTTCATGCCAGATCCGGAAATAGATTTGCGGATTATGCCGGAGTAATTCCTGCACCAGGCCTTCGTTGAAAGTCAGCAGAAACCGGCCATTTTCGTCGGTCATTCCTTTGGCGAGCGGCACATTGATAAGTGCTTCTGTGCTCCAGGCCTCAATCCTCAATCCTTGGAGGGGGTGGCCTGTTCGGGAACTTTTAATGTGCCCTTTGATGAGGTTTGCTTTCATTTTTTTGGAATTAGAACAATGAAGATGGATTTACAGTGTACCGTGGCAGCCTGTTGGCTACCACGGTACCGACTACACGTTTTTATTGCTGCGCCTGTACGCCTCCTACCGTGGCGGCTGCGGGAGCAACCACATTAGGTGTCAGGCTAAGATATGGGCTCAGATAAGCCGGATTGAATACTGTCGGAGTAGCAAGTCCTGTCATAACGGGTGGCAATACGGGGCCTGTGAGATGTGTGCCCGCAAAGCTCACAATATTGTTGTAATCTGCAGCACCTACAAAGTTGGTGTAAGCAGTGATACTCCGTCCGGTTTCATTGGCCAGTGCCTGCACTGCTGCAGGGTCATGTGCCACGTTACAGGCAAGTACTACCGCTCTGCCTCCTGCAGTGCTTTGTATGGTAGGTGCCAGCTCTGCCAGCGGTACCATAGTACCTCCTACATCCACCATTCCGGGTATGCCATGTGTACTTAATACCTGCACACCTCTTGGCACAGTGGGGGCAAAAGTGCTGGCCTGTCCTGCGAGGGCAGGATCGGGAGACAGCATCCGATAAGATCCTCCGGAGAACCTGGATATACCAAACCTGGCGACGCCTGTTCCCAGCTCTGCAACATTGCCGATCAATGCACCTCTTTCCAGTCCTCTCTCTCCATCTACTGCCGCACCTACTGTACCGCCTACCAGTCCGCCTGGAGAACTGAGGGAAGACACTGTACTCAGTGCATGAGACATTTCCTGGTCTTGCGCAGCAGTAGTACCACCACTGTAGGAAACGCCCAGTTGTACGGCGCTGGCAGTCGTTACTGCGATACCTCCGGCTGTGGCCATGGCACCAGCTGCCAGCACCAGCAAAGGTGTGGCTGCACCGGCAGTAAAGATGGTCAGCAAGCCGGCGCCCAGCAATAACAAACCAGTGAGTAAGGTGGCACCACCGCGGCTCCAGAAAGAACGTTCTCCTCCGCCGCCTCCACCGCTGCCGGTACCTCCGGGCGTACCACTGGAGCTTCCTCCGGGAGTTCCCTGCGGGCTACCACCGGGACTACCGCCTGGGCTACCGCCAGGACTACCGCCTGGAGATCCGCCCGGAGATCCGCCAGCCGCACCACCCGGCGTGCCGGTGGAGCCACTTTGCGGGTTCGTATCCGGAGGAGGCGCTCCTGGCGCGCCTCCGGAAGAGCCTCCTGTTGGCGGCGGCGTAGTACCACCACCAGAGCCGGAGCCGGCCCCACTTCCACCTGGGTGAGTGGCGCCTGAACTATGGGAACTGCTGCGACGTCCACGTGGTAACCGGTAAAGATTGTCATCACCGAAATTCCATCTTCCACCAGTACCACTCGCATTTGGTACCCAGGTAGGCATTCGCCGGAAACCATAGCCCTGTCTTCTTAAAACCCTGGCAATATCTGCTTCCGTTTCATGACCCGTGGCATGACCGCGAATCGTTACCCCGTCCATGCCGGTAGGATCATGTTTCATCACAGGATTATTGGAACAATAACAATACAAATTCAGACCATCCACAAATCCCGCCGGATCGCTGCTGGTCCAGCGCCCCAGCCAGGCCGCATAGTAGCGCGCGCCTACATAATAAAAGCCCGTTTCCTCATCTCTTTCCTTACCACAGAACCGGTAACGTTTCATACTGAGGTCAGCCCCGGGTTTCGCAATGCGGTAGGCCGAAGTACCAAAAGGGTGATATTCTTCATAGGAAATCACTTCCCCGGCAGCATTAGTTTCCAGTACGGCCGAACCAATCAGGTTGCCATACTGATAACGTATCACCGGCACGTTTAGCGCCGAACCCGGATCGCTACCCAATGTATCAATGGTTTTGGTATCCACCTGGGCAATAGCACCGGCATTATCGGCCACCCGCAAAGTATAGCGCTCAAAATCAGGTGCTCCCATACCTGTGCTTTCACGGTAGATCTCCACAGCACCGAAGTAAATACGCTCCAGTTTTCTTCCACCAATACGCTCAATAATTTTCCGCGCCCGTTGTCCTCCGGAACCGTACACATAATATGCATGACCACCGCCTCCCAGGTTCACCGCACTTAGCTGCGACTGGAAATTCCAGGTGATGCTGTTGGCACCCGGCAAATGTGGCATGGAAGTCATATTGCCTCCGGGATTATGCACATAAGTACCAGAGAATACCCCCGGTGCATCTCCCGGCATACTGGTCGCCTTCAACCGGTTGGTGACATTGGAAGGATCATCTTCATATTCATAACGATAACGTTGTTGCCAGGTAGCCCCGGTAGCGCTGTGTTTCAGCGACTGAATATTACCACAATCATCAAAAGCATACTGCTCTGTATATATCCGCACCGCCGTACTGTTATTCATTTCCGGCAATTGCGGAATGAAGGCTATATCTGTATTATTACGCTGCGCATCCATCGATAAACCCGAGTGCTCTCTTCCGCTGGCTTTAGTCAACTGGTAAATAGCATCGTATTCAAACAGCGACTCCGGATACACCACGGTATTTTTAAAAAAGTGGGTTTGCTGCGCATCATCCCTGATCTGGGTGATATTGCCCACTGGATCGTATGTGAATGAAATGTTTTGCAGGGCTGCAGGAGTAGTATCCGTATCTTTCTGCAATGTTAACAGGTCCGTTAAACGGAAGGTCAGCGGATCATAGAAATATTTTGTCACGGTACCATTACCATATTGTGCCATTTGCCGTTGTCCTCTCGCATCATAATCCTGGCTTTTCAGGAATGGAATAAACGCACCGGCACCACCAATTTTCACGTTCAGGGTGGCAATAAAATTAGCTTCATTATACGTTGGCTGTACTACAGAGTTATCTGGCAAAGTAGCCGTGACAGGACGATTCAGCGCATCAAATGTTCCGGTGGAAGAATAAGTGGCTGTTTCCAGCAGTGGCTCAGCGGCAATGAGAATATCCGGTATAATGATGAGCCCTTTTAAAGGGGTCCAGTCTATGAGTTGTTTATAATCCTTGGTTAACCTTTTCTCTGCCTCGGTGACATTACCTTTGAAATCAATCTGCTTAATAGTGCTTACACCGCTCTGATCATATACCTGGTATACCTTTCCCTTCATGTTCAGTAATCTGGCCTGTGCATCGGGAAACAGATCACCATACACCACACGCGCAAACAACCATTCAATAGCACCTACTTTCAGGTAACTGCTCACTGGCCGGTCCAATGCATCAAACTCAAAGCGGTAATACTGACCAGCGGCATTCCACATTTTATAAATGCGGCCCTGTACATCCTGGAATACCCATTTATCTCCTTTCTCAGCAGTATTGGAATACATAGGTGCACCGGCCAGGTTGCTCACACCATGACTAACGAGGCGGTTCAGCTGATCAAACGACTTAGAATACCTGCCCAATGGATCTGTTTCTACCCATACGGCCGTTGTTTTACCACCGCCGTAATCTGATATCGTCATCAAAGGCCGGCCAATGGAGTCTGCATGAAAAGTAGCTGGTGTATGGTTATGCCGGGCTGCCAGCCATGCCGCCCTTGTTTCCGGATCAGATGGTTCAGGATCTGCCGGCAACGGGCTACCACGGTCACTGTACCATTGGCTGGCCACCACGTTATCATTTACATCGAAAGAGCTAAAATACCAGGGATTAAATTCAATATTGGAAAAAGTGCCATTGGGGAATACTGTTTTTATTACCCGGCCGGTAGGATCGTAATATCGTGTTGCCGTTGCACCGGTTTCCACCAGTTCACTTTCAGATTCGTAATCAGAAGTAGTACTGAAATAAGGTTCATATTTTTTCACCACATTTCCCTTATTGTTATAGATCGTGCGGCCGTTGCCGATCCAGCGGGGATTGGCGTCTACTTCATCTACGGTGTGGGTAACAGGATTCCAGACTTTGGCTTTACCTGGGTTCACTTGATTCTTAGTCATGATCACACCACCGTTGCCATTGGAATAAACGTAGCTTTCCTGCCACCGCGGATTGGAGGCGCCATGTTGTTCCCTGCTGAAGCAGTGTACATAATTGGGTTTTCCATTATTCACCCAGTTAAAAAGATCATACTCCATGCGGTTGGTAGGATCTGCCAGGGTATCCCCATCACTGCTACCCGCCTTCCCCATGACAGCTATTTTAACAACAAAGCCCAGTTCATCTGTTTCCACCGCGGAGCGGTTTCCGTTAGCATCGGTCAGGAGCCACGGCTTCAGTACCCGGTAATCATTATCTGCTGTCACCGTGTTACCGATAGCATCCGTGCTACTTTCCACCAGTATATGCAACGCATCATACTGCATATGATGTTCCCGTCCGAATACATCTTTTGTTCCCACCGGGATATAAAAATCAGCCGCCGGTGTACCAGAAAAAAGATCTATACCAGAAGGCGCCCACCAATGTGTATCGGCTTCCGTATGTGTGTAGCCCGCATCTGCCAGCATCACCGGTGTTACTTCTGCACCGTAATATTTGGTGACCAGGTTTTGTGTAAACGTGAGCTGGTATTTTTTATGTACAAAACCCAATGCGGCCAGCGTTCCCAATGCCAATGGACCGGAGAGATCATCTTTCAGATAATAGATCCGCCCGTGAGCGGATAATCTTTTCTGAACACCACCGGTAAATTCTTCTTCATATTGGATAACTGTGGCCCCCGGAGCGCCTGCCAGATTTATTTTATGCAGATAAAAACCGGGAGGGAGAGCAATGCCTGCTATTTCATATGCTTTCGATTCACATAGCTCACGGAGGCGATAAGTATCATCTCCTATCACATCTTTCGTATACGCTGTTTCATTGTAGGTGATATGCAGCTGTCGCTGTTCATCCCATACTTTATCGGGGATATCGTTGGGGGCTACAGGCCTGTTCAGCCGCGGATATAATACTGCAGCAGCTTTGGTGGTATACCCCAGATCGTCTGTTTCCAATACAAATGAATGTGCAATACGGGGATCGCCCGGGTTTCTCTCATAAGCATAGGTAATACTTTCTGATGGCAACACCAGGAAGGAAGCATATCGGTTGCTGCCTTTGGGTTGTATCAGTCGTATTTCGTTGTTGGCCTGCATGGCAGTATAAGGACACGACTGTTGCAGACTGCCATCAAACGCATATATCTCTGTGCGCAGATGTTGTCCTTTACAGGCCCTTAGTGCCTCATGAATTTCATACGGCTGCAAACCTGCCGGCAGTATGGGCTCCGGCATATCGTAAGCGGTAATAGTACCGTTAAAATATTCTGCGGCACACTGATGCAACAGGCGCTGATTGGCCAGGTAAGCACCTGTATGGAACCAGGAGATGCTGGTAACAGGCGGCTGGTGCAGATCTTCTTCTACTACATTCAGCGCCACATTCAATTTAAACTGACTGAATACTTCCGTATCATTTTGCTCTACCCGGGCAAATCCCCGGAACTCCTTTTCTGTTGCATCGTAGTAGCCGTGGCGATAGCTGTAAGTATTGGTAAAAATGGTTTCCCTGATCTTGTCGGTGGTCGTTACGCGGGAAATGCAATGTACCGGGAATGGTAGTTTCGTTATCCAGGGAATGCCTTTTGACTTATCTTCCAGATAGTAAAATGTGGAAGATTTGTATTCGATGGTGACCTCTTTGCCACAGTTATTTTTATACCCGATCAACAAAGCAGGTTGCTTACTCCCCATCAGATCGATATACTGCAGTGGTTTGCTGGCTATCGGAGACGCATATACGACAGCTGCCGTACCAGCTCCCAGGAAATCCATAACGGAGATATGGGACATATTATCCACTGCCGGAAAAGCCGTGAGTACTTCCGGGGCAGCTGCCCATTCGTTACCGTTTAAGTTCATCCATATACTGAAATTATTTTTACCCAGGTAAATAATATCAGTGGTACCGGAGCCATCAACATCGGCCAGTCTTAAAAATGCAGGATTGAACTGATCGGGGTGATCAAATACCGGTGCATGATCCATGCTCACCTTGGCACCAAAACGGCCATAACCAAGGTTTGGCCAGTAACAGATTTCTCCGTTACGTATGCGTACAATATCTGTCAGCGCATCTCCACTCATATCCGCGAGGAAAATACATTGTTCCTGGTCTGCAAAAACAATGGCAGGCCCCTTTTCTTCATCAGCAGCTTTCATCACTGTTTCCGGCACTTGAAATCCTTTCTCACCCATTCCTGCATACCAGCGAAACTGGTATTCATCGGTATAGAGCATATCAGGCATATGATCTCCGGTGAGATCAATAAAACGCATGTTCTTTTCTTTCGGATAAAGTACCGGCGTTTGCTCAAAATACCTCATCCCTTCCCACCCGGCATCTTCTGTTAGTTTGAAAAAACCATTGTATTGTTTATCTACCTGTACGAGGTATTTGATTCCATTCCCTTCCAGCTCCTGTATCATTACTCCTTTGTTGAGTCCTTTATAAGACGGCTTCGGAGCTACCGGCTGCGCAGGAGAAAACTGTCCATTACCGAGATTGGATTTATAATACCATCCGCCTCCCTGTTCTGTCAGTATACCTGCAATCCCTTCACTATAGAGATCTACCCACAGGTAAGTTTTATCGTCTATACCTACCGGCGCATGTACCAGGTTATCGGCACTTACAGATTGTACACTGGTATTCCATTCATGGGGTTGATACTGCAGTTCCAGTTCAGGGAAATATTTTGTGCGATAAGTGTTCGTGCCGGCATCCCAGAGATGTCCGTTTTGCCGGGCCCTTACCAGGAAAGAGAAGCCATTTACCTGATCACCGTTGCCGGTCAGCGGAAGCGCATCGCCATAAAACAGTTGCAGTGATTTTACCAGGCAAGGATTTACCGGCAGCAGTGCATCCGGGAAGCAGTGAAACATCATCACCCTGTTACACCTGCGATAGGTACGAATCTCAAAGCCTGAGCGATAGGTAGAAAAAGGATCTTTGCGGCAGGTCCAGTTGCTTTTCTCCTGGTCAATATCTTTCGGGATATCGACGGCGGTATCATGTTCACCATAATCAAAAATCACTTTGAAGAGAAAATCACTTTCAGCTGGCAGCGGGTCACCCAGGTAATACGCCTGTTGATTACCGTATAGTACTTTTTTGATGTATAACTGGGTGCAGTGATGGAGCCGGTTAGTTTCATTTTTTTGAGCCGGAATACCGGCGAAATCTTCTTTTTTATATACCAGTTGCACCAGGTTTCCTTTGTCGTCATGTGTGCGGCAAAGCAGCCATTTAAACACCCGGTTTTCGTTGTCGGGATCAACGAGCCTGCTGTCTGCAGTAAAGCCGTAATAAGAGGTATGATTGTCGCTGGAAATTATCCGCCAGTGTACCAGTGTGGAACTGATGTCTGTCCATTCTTCAATACGGGTAAATGAACCTTCAATTCTCGGGCGGTAACGCATAACGGAATAGTTAATACCGTCTACCGTTCTGGGGACAGGTGTATTTTTCCATTCGCTGCCATTCCACTCCAGGAGAGGGATCAGGTCTTCTGCGCCGGACAGCACGAAGATATCTGATTTCGCAGTGTCCTGGTAACGGGGCAGGCCGTTTTCCGTTCTGCGGCTGATAGCAGGGATGGTAATTTCCCATCCCAATCCGAAACTGCCATTACCGCTACCGGAATGATAGGCCAGGTCAAAGCCGGGCAGGTATCCGTTGCGACCTGGACTATATGGAATGGGGATGGAAAAAGCGGCAGTGCCGGAAACTGCATTGACATTAAATTTCTCGTCTACACCTTTAATGGCGCCGCCTCCTTTGGGCAATGCAACAACGGGCATCTGAATGTCGCCGGAAGAGGATGAGGCTGAATCGTTGCCGGATGAGAATACGCTCCGTCCGGGATAATCCGAAGGATTACCCGTTTTTTTGGGGTCATGAAGAGGCATAATCTACTTTTTATTTTAGGGTTTGGGGTTCCTGTAATAAAATTAAATCTTTTCTTGTAACGATGGACGTTTTTTTTCTGTTGTGCAAAAAATTAACGTTTGGGTTCCAAACAGCCATGCGTATATAGTACACAAAGTTGTCGGATGTATAAAAGGCCACACCAGTTAAATATCTCTCATATTATGGCAGGCATGAAGACATGATTTTCTTCTTTCAAAAAACGTATATTCGTAAACGTTATCGGTCATTTTTATCTCACCTTAGATAGCCACTTCTTTTTCAACAGATCGTGTATTATAGTTACGAACCTGGAAAATGTAAATATAAAAATACCCCTGCGGCAACACCGGTGGCTTTCGTATATTTGCATTTTCAATTGTACCTATGTCCATGAAACATCTATCTATACTTTTCTTGTCAATAATTTTTTGCCTGACTGGCTTTACCGCCCAAAGCCAGTCTGCATGGAAAACATTTAAGCATAAAAATGGATATACCCTACAATTACCCGATTATTTTAAAGAAGGCTCCCTGGTAGCAGGTGGTACGCTACAGTGGTATCCCACAAAATTAGACAATGACATATCCGTTACGGTTGAAATGTGGGGAAATGGGACGCAGGAAGAATTACAATCTTATTACAACAATGACCTGAAATCAGAGAAGGGCATTACCTACAAAATAATAAAACCCACCTGGTATGTGATCAGTGGCCATCTAACCGATGGCATCGAGTTTATCTTCTACCAAAAAAGTATTATCAGCAATGGCGCGCTGTATCATCTGCGAATCAGGTATCCTGAAAATCAAAAGCAACTGTTTGATAGTATACTGGGAAAAATAGCTGCTTCTTTTAAATAGTCTCACCTCTTCGCTGTATTGCTGTGATTGAAAAGATCGCCTAACTCACTGTTTCAATATACAACCGCTGCATATCGTTGGCATCAAGTCCTGCAGCTTTGCAGGTATGCACCAGCTGTCCGCTTTTCATGATTCCTATATGTGTACCGATGTTAACAGCATTAAAAATATCATGGGTAGCCATTAAAATTGCCTTCCCCTGTGCAGTGAGGTCTTTTACAATAGCGCTGAATTCGGCGGTAGCTTTAGGATCCAGGCCGGAGGTAGGCTCGTCCATAAAAATCACATCTGCATTTTTTGCGATGGCAATTGCAATACCTACTTTTTGTCGCATTCCTTTACTATGGTTGCCTACCGGCTTATGAAGTGCCGCCGGCTCCAGTCCTGCCCTGATCAGGAAAGAATTTAATGCCGTTTTCTGATATCTGAATCCAGCTATCCTGCTAAAAAATTCAAGGTTCTCCAGGCTGGTCAGATTCGGATATAGCATCACCACTTCCGGGATATAAGCAATATGCCTACGGGTATCCTGGCTATCTGCCTTTACTTTTTTCTGCTTAATAAATGCCTCCCCTTCCGTAGCTGCAATAAATCCGAGGAACAAATTGATGGTGGTTGTTTTTCCTGCACCATTTTGTCCAAGCAAACAAAATGCTTCACCGGCAGCTATATTCAAATCAAGGTGATCGAGCGCCAGATGCCCATTGTAATTCTTTGTTAGTCTACGAGCAACAATCATAGTACATCATTTATAGTGCCACGGGGCGTCCCCGAGGCACTATCCGGTTTATAATTTTATACCTATTGTAAATTTAAAATTCACAGGATCTCCTTCTATAAAGAAATAGTTCACCGCATTGGGAATCGGGTAATCACTGCCAATGTCACCGGATGCCACATATCTTTTATTCAACAGGTTATCTACCACCAGGCTTGCATAATAATGTGACGCGGAGAAATTGATACCAACATCAAATTTTGTGTAGTCAGGAAGATTAACATCCTTTGTATAAGTACTCCGTTTTACCTGGGTAGTTTGCCCAAGACTTACCCCAATTATTTTATTTCCTTTCAGCGGCATACTGTATTGTACCCATGTATTAATGATCTCTTGGGGTGTGCCTGGTAATTTGTTACCTATCAGGGCAGATCCAGCGGTATCTTTAGTAATCCGGGCATTGACAAAGGTGTAATTGGCGGAAACGGATATGCGGGAATTTACGCGACCTAAAATATCCACTTCTATGCCATCACTGGCATATTCACCAATCTGCCGCTTAAAGTTGAGTGCCGCATTTTGTACATCTGGCATCAGTACATTACGTTTAACAGTATGAAAGGCATTGACAGAAGAAAGTAACCTGCCTCCGTACCATTGTTTCTTTACGCCCAGTTCAATATCATTGTTCCGTTGCGGATCTACGGGTACGCCGTTGGATTTACCCGTTGCTTCATTAATGCCACCTCCCGCTTTAAGACCACTTTGTGGCACAAAAGACTGATCATATAAAAAGAAAGCAGAGAAGGTACTATCTATCAGGTAAGTGAGTGCAGCCCTCGGTGAGAAGGCACGTTGTGAAAATAAATTCTCTTTTGCCGGCCTTGATGGCGTTACTTTCTGGATAGTTTTATTATTGTACCAGGTAAACCTGCCACCCAGCGATAATATCCAGTGGGGGGTAAATTTTATGTTGTCGTATACATAGGCAGATTCATACGTCAGGTTATTCCTGAATACACTTCCTGCCCCAGGGTTCATGATGGCTACGGAGTCCCTGTTTACGGTATAGTCTAATTTATTTCTGTAGAGAGGGAAGGTATATAGTCCAAATCCTGTTTGAAGACTGTCCCTGCTGGAAGTAATATCACCTCCGATAATAAGCAGGTGAGTGAATGCACCAGTGATGACCTTTCCGTTAAAATATAATTGAGAAGCAAATGTTTTTCCACCGATCGCAGCATGACTGGATAGCCTGGAGGTTTGCCCCTGCTCATCAAAGCTCACGCCTGTATAGGTTTCAGAAGAAAGCATGCTCCAGGTATCGTAGGGCGACAGGTTATATTGTGATTGTGACGTCAGTTTCCAGTTGCTGTTAATAACATGGCTAAACAGTAGCCGCATTGTTTGCGCCTGGTAATATGATTTAGGTAAACCAACAGCCGCACCGTAGTTCAGGCCAATCCCATCATGCAAGGCGTCTGCTGCTGTCCGTATCTTGGTAATATCAGACCCATTTCTGGTTTCACCCCTGATAAGATCGTATTCTGCTAACAGGTAGGTGTTGGGCGTAAAATTATATTGCAGCACAGGCGCCAATACATACTTATCCGTTTTCAATTCATCCAGGTAGCTGTTCCTGTGCTGGTATGCGGCATTAAAGCGATAGGAAAATCCGCGGCTTTTCACGTTACTTCCTGCATCTACGGCAATCCTTCCCATACCAAAACTACCTGCGGTGGCGGTTACGTTCAACAGCCGGCTGCCAGGCGTTTTGGTGTTGATATTAAGTGTGCCGCTTGCTTCTCCTACGGAGTTTACAAATCCCGCCGGTCCTTTGATCACATCCACACTTTCAAATAATGCCTCATCATCGAGCACCGCGCCGTAATTGGCGTGCCGGGGCATGCCATTGATAATAGAATAGGCACTGAATCCCCTTATTTGTATAGACGATGAATGATCAAAGGGTGTGCTGTTATACCCGAAGTATACGCCGCTGGCGTTGCGGGCTACATCTTTCAGCTCCAGTCCTCCCTGTTGCTTTATCAGCTCCGCTGAAATCCCTATAATATTCTGCGGCATCTCTATGTAAGATAGCTGTTGCTTCAGCGAAGCAGGCAAAGTATCTTTTACCAGGTTCCTGTTTTTCCTGGACAATACATCCACGGCACGTAAGTCACGGCGGTGAAGCGTACTGTCTTTACGTTGTGCGTTTACCACCGCAGTATGCAGGAAGCAGGCCAGGCAAAAAAAATAATGCGTTGTTCTCATTTGTATAGATTATTACATGTTATGCTGTGGGCGTATAAAAATGCTGATCAGGAAAATAAGGGCGGTCAGGAAGAGTATAGGCAAGCTCTCTGTTAACACTATCGCGGCCATATGCTCCTTACGCTGAAGCGAAAATTCGGGCAGCTGATCAAGGTCTTTTTCGCGGAGTTTTTTATCATAAAAAAGATAGCTGTTCATGAATTGCAGCCATTGCCACCTGAATGCTTTTACCTGCCCTTCATATTGCTCATACTGTTTTAATCCCGATGCTGCGATATCATTAAATAAGTATTGTGATTGCATGACGGGGTTAAACCAACAGGCATTTCGTTCCATCTGTAAATGATGGGCCACTTCCTGCTGATAATCCCGCGAAATCACATCCATCCGGCGACCCAGCAAATCGTAGTAGGCCATAAATCTCCGGTTACCATAAGCGGTGGTATCTGTCGCTTTTCTTGCTGATAGCAACTCCGGATGATACTGATAAAAACTATCCAGCAGTACAGGAACAGGCAGCTCCCAGGTTTCTTCTTTGCATTCACGCTGCCTGGAGGCCAGTTCAGATCTCAGTGGAACAGGTGCTACCAACGCGGCTATGCTGTTAATAATACCAGGTAAAATAATCGTCACTGTTAACCAGAACGAAAGCAGTATAATTAAGTTTTTCCGGGATGATTTCCGAAGTTTTACGACAAGGTAACAACAGGCAAACCAGAACAACAATAATAATGTGAGGATATATATCCACCATCCCAGATCTGTGAAGCTACCGGCTACATTGCTGCCGGACAACAGGTAACCGGCAAGGCTCAATGCCACCACCAGCAACCATATAGCTATTAACCGGATGGTAAATACGATCCGCACCATCCTTGCAATGCTACCACCCTGCAATACCAACAACTTCAGTGTATGTAATTCTACTTCTTTCGAATAGCAGTTATAAGTCACTGCAATGATCAGTAATGGTAGCAGGTAAATAATAAAATAAGAAAAGTCGAAATTCCCGGCGGCCAACACTTCAGCATTTACAAATTCCGCGTTGGGTGGTGTGAGTAGATCATACTTCGTATTCACAATATCAAAAAAGGGCAGTAAATCACGCTGCCCTATCGACAGTACCGCCAGGCGATGCGGTGGATTAGTAGCAACAGGAGGCCTTCTGAATTCAATGACCTGCGGAACACCTGCCTGATCCGATAATTTTACGCCCGCCACCACTGTTATATCGGCAGTGAAGCGTGCATGCAGCTCACCCAGCCGCTCTTGTTGCTGCTGCACCAATATTTCCAGGGCTTTCAATTGTTTGTTGATCACCTCATAACCGCAGCCTAAACTATATATCCCGGTGAGCAGTACCAACAAAAATAAAGCGATGGCTACCCTGCTCCGTTTAAGCTGACGGATTTCGAACTGGCAAACAGCGGTTAGTAATGACATATGTTAGTGTATGGATAATTTAGCAGTACAAAAAAGGCCGCAGGCCACTATTACTACCCAAAACATCAATGCAGCCAGTAATAACCAACCCCGTGCTGCTGTTACTCCACCGGTATCATCCTGGTATACAAAAGGTCGCATGTCCTTAAAAAAAGTAGGGTCTTCCTTGAAGCCTTCCGGCATTTTTGATGCTACCATCCGGAGATTCAGCGTACGGATAAAATCATTGCGGTAGTGGCGGGCCAGCCGGTAAAATTGGTGATGATGATCATAACTGCTGCCGGACAACAGCATAGACAGGCGCTTAACAGCCAGCAAAGGATTGATGAACGATAATTTGTCCAGCAGGGATTCCTGTTTCTCAAAAGCGGTAGCTACACCGGCATAGTAGTGTTCAAATACACGCTGCTGATAATCTTCGTTGTGTTGCAGTATCAGCCCCTCCAGGTAGGCGGGCAGCTGACTGATCGTATCTACATGATACCTGTCCATCAGCTCCCGGGCAAACTGTTCTCCCCTGCTGTAATAACTGCCATCATTACCCATCCCTTTAAGATATCCCTGTTTCACACTGTCTTCAAATGCGGCCCTGCTCATTACCGGCACCGATCTGTTGACGGCATTCACCATTAGTTTGGGCAACAGTATGCCCGTGAGTATCCAACCAGTCAACACGACCAGCGTGGCAGTAGACGATTGCCGGCTCAGTGAAGAAACTGTGATGGCGAGTAATACCACCAACAGGTAATACAGCTGGTAAATACCTGTTATCAGTAATGGTTGCAAATAATTTCCCTGGAGCCATCCTCCCAGCATCATCAATAACCAGAAGGGCAGCAGGATCAAACTAAACAAACCATAATAAGCAATGGCTTTGGAAAAGAGAATAGTTATCCTGCCGGCACCAGCCAGCAGTAACATTTTCAGGGTACCTCCCTCCTTTTCAGCAGTGATGGCTGCCGCCGTGGTAACACCGATAAACAAAGGAATGATCAGCTGCAGCAAAGTCGAGAGACTTAAACTCCCAAACCGCATCGCTGCGTCACTATCCTGTGCATTGCTGTAGTCCACTTCATGTTGTACATGTGCTTCAATGCGGAAGGTAGTACCACTATAATCATTCAGGCCCGGATCAAAAACCGATGCCGGTGTAATCGGTTTAAACAGGTAAGTACCAAAATGCGCCGCATGGTGCGGATTCCGCTCCTGCTTATTCCATGCTTCCCTGAATGCCTCATTGGCCGCAGCTCTTGTTGATACGCCATGCTGATACTGATAATAGGATAACACCGTAGCTGCTAACAGTAACAGCCAGGTGATACTACTTACAAGCAACCATGTCCTTTCTCTGTAAATACTGCTTAACTCCCGGTTGACAATCGTTCTAACATGCATCAGAAAAGATTCAGAAAAAAAATTAGTAACTATTTGCAACAAAGTTGCACTTTTATACTGATATTAGCAACATCGTTGCAAAAATCAATGAAAAAAAACAGAAGACCCGTTACAACAGATGATAAAACAATTTCTTACCTGGCAAAAATTTCCGTTCTACCGCCAGGCAGACTCCATGGATTGTGGACCCACCTGTCTGAAAATGATAGCTGCTTATCACAAAAGATATCTGCCTATCCAGTACTTCAGACGCATTTGCCGCATTGGTAAACAAGGCACCACACTAGCCGGACTGCAGGAAGCCTGCACTGTAATGAGCATGAAAAGTCTGGCGGTGGAACTGCCGCTATCAACGCTGATAGAAAAAGCGCCGCTCCCCTGCATACTGCACTGGGAAAAAAGTCATTATGTAGTGTTACTAAAAATAAATACAAAAAAAGCACTCATCGCAGACCCTTCCCTGGACCAGCTGATTACTATTCCAGTAACAGATTTTTTATCATCGTGGCAAAAAAACACCACCACCGATGTGGGAAGAGCCTTATTCGTAGCCCCAACACCACAATTCCATCAGGCGGAAGACACGGTTGAAAACAATACTTCTCTATGGAGTTTATTGCCCTATCTGAAAAAACATTCCCGCGCCGTTATTCCCCTGGCACTCAGCATACTGGCTGTTATTGGCTTTTCCCTGGCGCTCCCTATCCTCACGCAACAAATAGTTGATAAAGGGATTAAAGAAAGAAGTGTGCATATACTGGTAGTGATTTGCCTGGCACAACTAATGCTTTTCACCGGCAAAACCGTAATGGACTTTATCAGGGCACGCTGGCTATTCCGTATCGGTGCTATCACCAGCATTGCCTTATTGCATAAATATCTCGACAAACTATTAAAGCTTCCCTTCACTTTCTTTGATAACCGGCAGGCCGGCGACAACATGCAACGTGTTACTGATAATCAAAGAATAGAAGATTTTCTTACAGGCGCTGTTATCAGCTTTGTAATGGCCGTACTCACATTGCTGATCCTTGGAGGCGTATTGCTGTTCTACGATTTCAGGATATTCGGATTGTTCTTTTTAGGTGCTGCCGGTAGCTTTGCCTGGTCTATATCCCTGCAACAAAGAAGGAAGTTGCTGGACCAGAAAAAGTTTAAAGTGCTGGCGGCCAGCCAGCAATTACAACTGGAAATATTTTACGCAATGCAGGAAATAAAGCTGTCCGGCAATGGCGATGACAAAAAACAAAAATGGGAATCACTGCAACGGCAGGCATTTGATTTAAAATCGGAAAGCTTACGATTAGATCAGTTTATGCAGGGCATAGGCGTTTCTATTAATGAAGTGAAGAACATATTCATCAGCTTCACTGCCGCCTGGCTGGTGATCAAAGGAGATATCAGTCTTGGTACCATGCTGGCCATTACCTATATCTGCGGACAATTGAACACACCGGTACTGCAGCTGATCGAATTTATCAGGTCTTCCCAGAATGCCTCCTTCAGCTTAAAGCGAATAGCAGAAATATATGAGGAACCGGAAGAAGACTTTCATCTCCGGGAAGAAAAAATTTCCGGCACTGCGGCAGACATTACACTGCAGCAGCTGCACTTCAGCTATGGCCAGCCAGGTAGTCCGTTGGTGCTGAAAAATATCAATGTGGTCATTCCGGCAGGAAGGGTAACGGCCATTGTAGGCATGAGTGGCAGCGGTAAAAGCACCCTCATTAAAATTCTCCTGAAATTCTATCAACCGGTATCCGGAAAAATTCTGATCGGTCAGCAATCGCTGAACACCATTCACGCCAACCAATGGCGAAAAAAATGCGGCGTAGTAATGCAGGACGGCTATATATTCAGTGACAGCGTGGCCGAAAATATTTATGCCGGAGCCCCCGTTAAAAACGAACAGGCACTGTATGAAGCGGCGGCCATGGCCAACATGCATGACTTCTTTTTATCAATGCCTTTTGGATATGACACCGTGATTGGGAAAGATGGTTACGGCCTCAGTGAGGGGCAACAACAAAGATTGCTGATTGCCAGGATGATATACCGCAATCCTTCTTACCTCTTTATGGATGAAGCCACCAACGCACTGGATGCCAACAATGAAAAAGTAATTGTCAACAACCTGCAGGAATTCTTTGTAGGCAGAACAGTGCTGCTGGTAGCACATCGTCTTAGTACCGTAAAACATGCAGACCAGATCATTGTCATGCACAAAGGAGAAATTGCTGAAACAGGTACGCATGAAGAACTGATCCTGCAAAAAGGGCCTTATTATCATCTTGTAAAAAATCAACTGGAATTAGCTAAATAAGTGATGACTATGAAAGTACACCTCTTTCCATATACATTAGTGCGCTATGCCGGCATCCATACCTCCCTGCTGGAACAATGGCAGCTGCCGGATGCGCATCTTTATCATCTTCACACAGCATCGCAGCAACAGCAGCGGGAAGCCCTCTGCGATAAACTGTATGAACTGGTCATGCTACAAACAGACGATCACCTGCGCCGGAAAATCATTGCGCTGAAAAGGATGATATACAATGATAAGCTACCGGACAATGATTTGCTGGATCTGCTGCTGCCCCTATTCGGAAAAGAAGTAGCCGCTGATATCAACAGCTATATCTCCACAAAAAAAATTCATACACAACAGCTGGTGGAGCAACATAACAGGTATGATGCCTTCCTGTTACAACAACGGCGTCAACTTCATGAACTGCTGGCACAGTCGGGTATTGAAAAGGGCATCATATTATCCTCGCCGGTGTTATTCCGGCAACTGCCGCCTTTCCGGGAGAAAGACCCCGCCCACTATAAAAATGCAGAAAATAAAATCGAATTCAGCCTGTTACGATATCTTACCAGGTCCTGTTACAAAACGTCTCCCTTCAGTACGTTTACCCATACCCGTTTGGGTACTTTCGCTGACCCTGAAACAAATCCTCCCGGCCTGACAACCGGGCGGGTAAAGCTTAACAACAGTATTTTCAGGTACCTGACAGGCATACTGTGCCGGCATCCCGAGCTAAATGAACTCCTGATTGTTTCAAAGAATATGACACTTCAGGAAGAAGATAAAAAGCTTCATTTCCTTGTCAACTACTTAAATGTAGAAGCCTTCCAGTCTATTCCTGCATCAGCTGTCAACACCCTGATTCTTGAGTTGCTGGAACACGGACCACTCCCTTTTCACCGGTTGATCAATACGCTTACCGAAGCAGCATCTCCAATTCCCCGCACTGAAATTAAAGACTACCTGCTAAAGATGATCGCTACCGGGGCGTTGGAAATGAGTACGGGCATTTCCGGTATGGAAGAAAACTGGGCCAGTCAGGTGATCGCTTTTTTTGGTCCCCATTGCACCGCGCATGATCCGGCTCACCGCATCTGCGAAGCGTTGGCATCTCTCGAAAAATATAAAAACAACTTTACTATTGCTAATGCCGGCGAACGGGCCAACATACTAGCCACCGCTGAAAATATAATCAATCCTATATTCAGTGGTTTGCAGCTGGAAGCGGGACTGTCGGTAGAGATAGAACCAGCGGCCGTGGAAGACAACACCAACGGCGGGCTAAGAACGATGCAGTTTGCACCACACTTTTTTAAAGGAAATGAATTATTCTACGAAGATTGCTACAACCCGCAAACAGAAGTGATCTGCAAAGACACGGTGCAACAAATAACTGAAAACGTAGATGCCCTGTTGGAATTAATACAACCACTGGATCAACTCTATGAAGAAAGACAACGGATGCGTCATCACTTTTACTCGCATTACGATGTCAACGAATCGGTGCCGGTAATCCGCTTCTATCAATCCTATTATCAGCAGCTTCGTCAGGAAGACGCGGTCAATAATCCTGATCCTGAAACCAGCGCATGGAAAAACAATTTTGTGCAATCTCTCAATAACCTGTTATACGGACAACCAGCTGTTATCCAGCTGCGCGATGAACATTTCCCTGCCATAGCAACAGTCACCACGCCACAATCCAGGGGAATGTTCGTACAGTTTCATTCATCGGAAAATATTACCTGCGGAGTGGTGAATGCTATACTTCCCGGTATGGGCAAGGTAAATGGCAGGTTTCTGTCCTTGTTTGATAATAAGGTAACAACTGCCTTCCTGGATTACAACCGCACACAGCACCCCGACAAGAAGGTGATGGAACTAAATGATGCGTCCGGATTTAATGCCAATATCCATCCTCCACTGGCCGCCTATGAAATAAAAATGCCTGGCGGAAATAACAGCTATCCACCGGAGCTGCAAATCTCCTTAAACGATTTATATATTACGGCAGAAAATAAGCAGCTATCACTTTACCATTGTGGGCAACAGGTATATGCCTATGATCTGAGCCTGGAAAGTTTTCGTAATCGCTCTCGCCTCTATCAGCTACTTGCACATTTCAACCCGGATATTAGACCCTCCATTACAGCACTGGTAAAAATAATAGATGGGGAATACGAAAAAAAACATCCCCGTCACGATGCGCCGGTATATGTTTGGCCGAGGATCACTTACGGCACACGGGTAGTGTTGAGAAGAAAGACATGGGAAATAGACACCAGGGACTTCCCTGTGATCAGGAATAATGAAAAGGAGCTCGAATATTTCATCCGGCTGCAGCAGTGGCGGGAGCAACACCAGATCGATGCAACCGTATTTCTTTTCCTGCGGCGCCGGGGCAACAACAAAACAAAAGAAAAAGCCGGCGGTCTGGCTGATGACTATAAGCCCCAGTTCATTTCCTTTCAACAGCCTATCCTGCTAACCATGCTAAAGAAATTACTATCCAGGGCAGGCAGCCATATCTGGCTGGAAGAAGCCCTGCCGGTGCCAACCGGACAGGTAAAGGAATATTTATTGCAATGGTATAAACGCTGACCACATGGAAACCTGGGTATCTGCCTACATTTATTATGATGAATGCCTGAATGATTTATTACTTTACTGTATCCATCCTTTTCTTGAAAAGCATAGGGGACTTTTTAACAGCGACACTCCTTACTTCTTTATCCGTTATCCGGAGGGAGGCGATCATATCCGCCTGCGGATACAAACCACGCAGGAAGAAAAAGTACTCGCGCTGTTATCGGCACACATCGATGCATTTAACCGTACAGGTGCGACTGGCGCCCGTATGACGGTAGTAGTATACGTCCCTGAAATAACACGTTACGGAGATATTCATAGTATCAAATGGGCAGAGCAACTTTTCTACCATTCGTCTGCAGCGGTACTGGAATGGTTGGCTACAGCGGCTAATCCATCGGCTATGGCCAGTATACAGGCTATACCATTTCACCTGCAATTACTGCAGGCGGCAGATTTTCCCATTGCACAACAATTGGAAATATGCGATTATTTTATTGATGAATGGTTAAGAATCTTCCATCCCCAGCGTGCAGCACTAACAGATAAAACAGGCTGGCTCTCCACATTTGACAAAGCATTCAGTAGCAGGAAAGAAAAAATCACCACCGCCATACGTGAGGTGTACCTTTCGTATGAAAACGACTGCCCCTCTTTACTCGGGGGAAGCAGGCCTGCCATGCAACAGTACCGCCACAGCGGGCTATCGGAATCTCAGCTCATGGAAGCTATCACCGGCATTATGCATATGACACACAACCGCCTGGGCATAGCAAACAGCGAAGAAGCTTATATCATGTACTGCACCAAAGCGTGCCTTCAATACATTCAACAAAATGATACACACTTTTCTGTATAAAATAAGGGATCAAATCATGACCACCGCCGTGCAGGATGAAAAAGGGCCTTTCTGGGAAACACCTTACTACGACAAGAACAGCGGGCAATTTCTCCGCCGGGAATATCACGAAATATTCAATGGCGGCGCAGGCATTGCATTGTTCTTTCTTGCTTTGTTTGAACTGAATAGAGAAAAAGCAGATCTGGAATGGGCAGAAAAAATAACTACCAGGATCCTGAAAAGTACCTATTGCCGGCGCCCTAAATTTTATTGTTTCTATACCGGCATCTGTGGTATCATTTATTTATGCATAAAACTTTATGAAATCACCGGTAAAGATAAATACCTGGAAACCGCCCTGTCGCTGGCAAAAGAACATCATTCCAACATTATTTATATTCAGGAGATGGACCTGCTGAGCGGCGCTGCCGGCAATACGCTCGTGATGACGTTACTATATCATCATACTGCGGATGCTACCATTTATTCCTATATACAACAGCTACTCAACCGCATCATTGATGACGCGAGGGTAGCCCCCCAGGGCATAAAATGGGATCATAAAAAAATGGCGTACGACAGTCTCACCGGTTTTTCACATGGTGCGGCAGGTATCGCTTATGTGCTGTTGCAGGTAGGTCATTATTTTAACTATGATGGATTAATCCGCCTGGCGAAACTGGGGTTTGACTATGAGATGTTGTATTACGATATGCCTACCCATAACTGGCTTGACCTGCGTATCGGGGCGCACCGGTACAATTTACCCGGTGCCCATACCTGGGACCTGTCCGTTTTCAGGCCAACAATGAAACAGGTAAACTCCTGGGCGCATGGCGCAGTGGGCATTGGTTTATCGCATATCCTGTTTGAAAACATTACAGGTGAAGGCTGTTACCACCACATCATTGAGGCAAGTGTTAAAAGCACTCTGACACACCTGGATGCAGCGCGGGAGGATTATACATTGTGCAGTGGTTATGGAGGAATGGTGACGTTCCTGTTACAGGCAACATCTTTCTATGCAAATCAACAGCCGCTGCACCATGCGCTTCATAAAATTGCTAACGGCGCTTTTAAATTATATGAACGTACCGGTACTTTCAACACTTTTGCGCCAGCCAACAGCAATGATATGGGACTCCTGTCAGGTATGGCCGGCGTGGGTTACATGCTGATCAATATTTTACAGAAAGGAAATGGCCACGACATTTTAAATATTCAACTGCCAGCGCGTAATATTCCGGTAGCACCATCTTATACCTCCGCATCCATAGGTCAAAAGATCTTCGGTAAATATTTCCGGAGAACATTATACCTGTTAAATCAAAACGACATTCCGGTGGAGCATTTGTCGCTGCCCGACTATCAACGGGCATTGGAAAAACTCATCACGGATCCATTCGTCCAACAGGTATACGCATATGAACAACAGCTTTGTCATTTCTGGCAAACGCATAAAGGCTTTCTTTGTTACTATAAGCGGAACGACCATACTGCCAGGCAACCGTCAAATCCGGCCTATGCCGCCGTTTGCAGCATATCGGATCATGTAAGGATAGTGGAATGCGCTTTTCATCCTGTTACACTTGAATGCAAGGAGCCTGTTTTTATATTACAGGAATTGACGCCGGAAGGCATCACCGAAAAAGTAACGAATCGTTTAACAGCCGCTATTTTGAGCCAACTCCAACAGAATATGGCGCCGACTGTTTTAGTAGCTAATATTGCGGGGTTGTTTGATGCCAGTGCCTCCTCGCTGGCGAAAGAAACCGTTTGGCAGCAGTTGCTGCTGCTGGGTGAGGCGGGATTGATTACAGCAAAGCAATAAAAAAAGTGGGATACAACTCTAAAGTTGCATCCCACTTGTAAATACCATGCTGTTTAGCAAATTACAGTTGTGCATTTTGCATGAGGTACATCATCTGTGTCAGTAGGCTGTGTATGTGTTGGGTGTTCCAAACTACCCAGGCCACCTGCAAGGCGTTGCGCCATTTCGCTGTCAATGCTGGTTACAAAACTTTCCAGTTGTAAATCTTCCAGGTTAAGCTTGATGCTGTTTGAATTGTTTCTCATGAAATAAGGTTTTAAAAGTTTGATGCCTACTGTTATCCAGGGTTTCGGCACTCCCTCGTTGCAACGCTATAAAGATATATTATTTGCAACAACGTTGCAAATAAATAAACAAATATTTAGTTACTTTTTTTGGATGCCGCTTTCACATCATCATTGCGGATCGTTTGTTGATTTTTCCTGATGGCCTGAGATAATTTTCCGAAGGTATAGGTAAAGCTGACGCCATAGTTACGATAGTTCAGCTGTTGCACTGACAACTGATCAAATGCTCCGCCAGTCTGCATTGTACGGATGTACCGGTATTTACTGTACGGATTGCTGACAGAAAAAGTCACTGTTGCCTTCTTTTTAAATAGTTCTTTATTAAGCCTGGTTGTATGTACTACGTTGCCATTGGTTTTTCCCTGTAAACTAACAGAGGGAGTAATAGCATAGAGCGTGGTAGTCAGCCGCCACGAGTCCGCTATTTTATACTGAAGATTTAAAAATCCGGATACGGTAAAACCACTATTGCGGTAGTTATTTTCACCATCGCTGCCTTTAAGCCATACATAACCCGCATCCCCATTCACTATTATTTTGAGCTGAGTAGTGAGTGGATAGCTAAAGCCTGCATTCAAATGAAGGTCCCTGTTATTCCCTATATTTTTATAGGTAGTAATGGCGTTACTATCGGTGAAATTCATCAGCTTCTCAATTGTATTATTGGCAAAAAGAAAGCTGCCGATCAAATGGTAACTCACTTTTTTACCTGCCAGGAAGGTGAGCTCTGCACTATTTTGCATTACCGGGCGAAGCGCCGGGTTTCCTGTATTAAACTGGTTGGGATTGCGCTTATCTATAAATGGATTCAGTTGTTCAATACCTGGCCGTTCTGATCGCCGGGTAAATCCGAACGACAGGCTGCTGTTAGGAAAATCATGCTGCAGGGAAAGCACTGGTATCAGGTTATAATAAGTGGTTGCGCTATTTTTCCCGGTACCATACCATACATCCATGGCCGTGTACTCCAGCCGTGCTCCGACTTTCACCGCCAATACAGGTGTATTCAGCTGGTAGGAATGATAGAGACTATACACCTGCTGTTTGTATAGGAAGCCTGGTGTGCCGGCCGTTTGTTCATCCAACAGGTATTTGCTGTTCCCATCTCTCCAGATCCCTTTTATACCACTTTCTATCTGGATGGATGACAATGGCAACACATAGTCGGCCTGCAACGTATGCTCATCCAGGTGATTGTTATTTTGCTGCCCGAAGTCTGTTAAACTTTCACCTGTTACCTGTTCGTAAAATACGCTATTGGCAAGTTGCTGCGGGCTATGATGAAAGCGGTATCCCAGCGAAAATACTTCCTTGCTGTTACGCCTGGCTGCTTTATCATATCCAACTGAAATATCCAGGCTATTATCGTATAAATGATGATCATTGGTATACTGATAGGAAGTGGCAGAAGTTGCTGTATGCTGACTGGTGAGATAATAGTCCCTGCTTTTATAGACAGATACGGCGGCGGTAAGCAGTTGCAGGGAATCTATTTCGTAGCTGGCTTCGAGTGAGGCGCCTCCGAAAATACTGTGATAGGCAGTAGTACCTTCCTGGCGCAGCACTGCCGTGGTACTTTGCTGATACAGGCTGGTGGTATTCGTTCTTTTAAGGTCTTCATATAAATACCCGGTGCTGTTGATTCCCCACTTTCCTTTTTTCGCCTGGAAGGTATAGTTCTGGCCAACACCACTCACTCTATTGAAGCCCACTCCCGCAGATGCATGATATCCATCGTTCCGTTGTTTTACGGTTACAATATTGATGATGCCGGTAAATCCTTCTCCGTCGTATTTAGCGGGCGGCGTAGTAATGACTTCTATATTGGCAATATTTACCGCCGGCATGGCTTTCAGTGCCTCTTTGGGGTTGCTGGCTGTAATAGCAGATGGTTTGCCGTTAATAAATACTTTGAAGTTACCCTGTCCTTTCAGCTTAATATTATTCTCTCCGTCTACTGTGATCAGGGGCACCTTCGCCAATATATCCAATACCGACTGGCTGCGGTGATCAGGATCTGATTGTACATCATAGATAAGCCGGTCCAGCTCCTTTTTCACCAGTGGCGTACTGGCGTGTATATCGATGGTACGGAGCTGCGAATACGGCCGTACCACTGTTTGCTGGCTATCCGGAACATTTTTTTTGATGGAGCTGTCTTCCGGCGCTACCTGTGCATGCAACTGCATAGGTAGCGCAAGTAGCCATATGGCGGTCAGTAAGATGGAAAATAACTTAACAGGGCAGTATAGATTTATCATGATGCTTTGCTAAAGAAAGCAAATATATTAATTTGCAACTATGTTGCAAATTAATATATTCACCATAAAGCCGGCTCACAAAGAGGGAGCCGGCTGTTATTAAATCTTCTTAAACATCTTTTGAAATCTCCGTTAATACCCTGGAAACTGTACCAGCTTTTTATTCCTGTCAATTTCACTCTGAGGCACCGGATAAAAATAAAATTTATTATTCCATTCGGCCCTGGTGAAGGCCACAATCCTTTTATAAAATTCAGGATCAGACAGGGAACTTCCTTTTTCAATATTCATACCGTGGAATTGTCCGCCCTGATGTTGTTCCGGTGTATTCGCCACTTTCCAGCGGCGAACATCCCAGTAGCGATGTCCTTCAAACATCAGTTCTATCTGGCGTTCCAGGTGAATCTGTTTACGCATCTCTGCCTGATCAGCCCCTGCAACCACATCGGCAAGTCCTCCCCTGTTACGGATTTTGTTGAGGTATTTTAAAATATCAGGATTTCCCGGATCATATTCATTCAATGCTTCTGCGTAGTTCAGGTAAATTTCACCGAGACGAATCATCATCGCCGGGCGGGAAAAACTTCTGCCGCTTCTGTAATCAGTATTGGGGTGAATATTTTTACGGGCCGTATATCCTGTTGTAGGCCAGTCTCTGGGAGCACCGTTCTTGCCGGAATTACCGGTAAAGAAAAACTCTACTCTTGTCTGGCCATTTTCCGGCACCACCGGAATAACAGACCCATTAAAGGTCACATCTACATAAAACCTGGGTTCCCTTCCGTTATACATATTGGAAGTACCACTTACATAGTAAGGAGTGGCAGTAGCAGTAAATCCATTTTCCGTGTAGCCGCTACTGTTATCTGTAATCGCCTTACCGCTGGCAGTACGGAATATATCCACCATCTCCTGGGTAACAGCGATACCGTTCCAGCCGGCGCCATTAGAGCATCTGGGTGAACAATGCCGCTCCCAGTTGCCCACATGATCGGAGCTGGTACGGATCCAGATGGCTTCCTTCTGCCAGCCATCAAAGAATAAATTCCGGCAGGAAAGAAAAGCAGCGCGGAACGGATCGGCATCAGCAACCGTATATAATTCCCATCTGTTGAGATCTATTACTGCCTTAGCAGCATCTGCCGCCTTCTTCCACTTTTCCTTGTCAAAGGAAGGATTAAACAAGGCAGCACCATCCATGTTTTTAAAGTTGCTCATCTCACTATTGCCATTGAATAAGGGGCTGGCACTATATAACAGTATCTGCGATTTCACTGCCAGGATAATAGGCTTGGTGATACGGCCTGTTTGCGTTACATCAGGCTGTGTGGGATCAACAGGGTTCATATGCTGTACCGGCACATCCGGCATCGCCTTATCCATTTCTGATAATACATAGGCTACACATTCATCCCATGGACTTCTCGGTATCTGGAAATCATCTTCCGGCAGCTTTGGCTCTTCACCCATCAATACCACCGGTCCGTATTGCCGCATCAGCAACCAATAGTAGTAAGCCCTTAAAAAGCGCGCCTCTGCTTTATACTGTTTCAGTAATTGTTCACCACCCGGTTGCGCCAGGATTTCCTTATTCTGATCTGCATTTTTTAAGAAGATAGCCGCCTGCCGGATCGTTTGGTAATAACCATTCCAATAGGAAGGACTGGCATTATCTGCAGTGATAGCGCCGGAGTTAATACCGGGTTGCACCCAGGCATAGTCCACTTCATCACACTGGCCTGTCCAGGGAACGCTGTAAGGCTGGTTCCACATATCCGGCATAGGGTTGTAGATACGAGCCAGCCATTGTTCGGTCATGGCTCTATTGGTAAATACATCTTTCAGTGTGGTGATATTATCCGGTACTGTATTGAGAAATCCTTTCTTACAACCAGCCGCCAACAATACCGGCAACAGTATCAAAAGGATATTTTTTTTGAAGAAATGACGCATCATAGTGATTCAGTTTTATTTGAAATTAGCGCGGATACCAAAATTGAATGAAGTCATGTTAGGATAAGCAGTGCCCCTGCCATCACCCAGTTCCGGGTCCCAGATTTTCCACGGTGAAATGGTAAACAGGTTGGTTCCGTTCACATAAGTGCGTACACTCTTCAATCCGTATCGCTGTAATTTGTCGCTGCTGAAAGTATAGCCTAACTCCGCACTTTTCAAACGGACATAGCCTGCCTTTTTCATCCACCAGGTGCTTGCATAATAGTTGGTGGTAATATCCTGCCGGGTTGACATTCTTGGGTAGAAAGGCCGGCTGTTGGCGTTATCTGGTGTCCAACGGTCCGTTGCTATGGTATATAGGTTGCCGATAGTAGGCCCTTCATAAAAAGGATTAGTAGCATGACCACCGCTATACATAAAATCTACCATCGCCACACCCTGGAAAAACAGGCTCAGATCAAATCCTTTCACTCCTACACTGAAATTGAGTCCGTATACAATACGGGGTACTGAACCATAACCTATCGCCTGCTGATCATAGCTGTTAATGATACCATCTCCATTCAGGTCTTTATATTTAATATCTCCCGGACGTACATCTCCGGCCTGTTTCGGCGATTTTGTGATCTCAGCGGAATCAGCGAACAAGCCAAGTGCTACATAGCCAAAGCGCTGATCAATGGGATGTCCGGTACGGTTCAGCCAGGGATACTGCCATGGTGGTAACCCATCATACACGTCCTTGTTGATATTGAAGTTGAAATTTCCCCTGAAGCCCACCCAATAATTTTTGGAGAATGATTTATTATAATCAAGGGTAACGTCAATGCCTTTGTTCTCGGTGATACCTATATTTCTGTAGGGGATGTTATCACTGGTATAACCAGAGGCATAAGGAATATCATATTGTCTCAGCAGGATACCTGTTCTGCGTTCCTTAAACAATTCCACAATCAGCGACAGGTCATCATRCAATGCTTTTATTTCGATGCCCAGGTTTTGCCGTTTACCTGTTTCCCAGCTCACTTCAGAACCGATCTGATCTTCCTGTAAGCCGCCGTAGCCCGTGGTGTTGCCCGGTACGCCGAAAGTATAGCCAAGACCACCATCGCTCTTTATCCTCGTGAGAAACAGAAACCTTGATCCGGTATTACTGTTGCCGGATAAACCATAAGTATACCGGAGTTTTAAATAACTGAGGACATGACTGATCGGTGCAAAGAAGTTTTCATTCGATACCACCCAGCCAACGCCGTAAGAAGGAAACAAGCCGTATCGTTTGTTGGGCGTAAAGTTTTCGGAACCATTGTAACCGAAATTAACTTCTGCAAAATAACGGTTCTTATAACCATAAGTACCCCTTCCACTCAAACCTCTTATGCGGTATGGTATAGAAGAGATGAGTGTGCCGGCGTCTGCATCAATATAGTCCGACTGGTTATACAATAGCAAACCGGATACATCATGATCACCAAATTTGTTGGCATAGTTCAACGCCGTTTCTGTATAAAAGCGGCGGTTTCCTCCTCTTGCCACATCGAATCCCAGCACATTGGATCCGGGGTCTACAATTTTTGTAAGAAGATTTCCGGCAGAGTCCCGTCCGGTAGCATAGTATGTTTGTACTTCTCTTTTCCTGTTAAGATTATTCCAGCCATAAGCATCAAAGGCAAACATGCTGGTAAATGACAAGCCCTTCAGGATGAAATCGAAATTTTGCCGGAGCCTGATATTGGATCGGATGGTATTACGGTATTCTGTAGCATAACCGGATTGTGTAAGATTGCGATATGGGCTGGGATAGCTACCACCGGGAATTTTAGGCCATTGTCCGTTGGAATACTGCGGCGGTATCAGGTGAGGCGGCACCTGGGTAGCCAGGTCAAAAAGTGCGCCGGTGCCAATGCCCGGATAATTACTGTTAATGATAAAACCGTTTACACCTAATTCAAGCTTGGTTGTTTTGGTAATATTAGCATCTACGTTTGTTGTAAAATTATATCGGTCCAGTTTAATATCTGAATTATATGATTGAACATGATCCCTTTTCAGCAAACCTACTTCCGAATAATAACCAGCGGAAATATAATAGGTCGCAAATTCGGATCCCCCCCGTACATTCAGGTTAGCTCTTCTGCTCTGTCCCCATTTATTAAACAGTACATTGAACCAGTCTACATTAGGGTAGAGATCGGGGTCTTCGCCGGAAGCATGTTGTTGTATCCGCTCTTCTGTATAAAGCGGTGTTCTTCCTCTCATCTGCAAACCTTCATTATACAATCTCATGAAGGTGGGCGCATCCACGAACTTAGGCAACTGTGTAAATTTTGTAATCGCCTGGTTCAGCTCCATATTGATTTGCGGCTTTCCCGGCTTACCTGTTTTGGTATTTACCAGGATTACGCCGTTGGCACCACGGGTACCATATACAGCGGTGGCGGAAGCATCTTTCAGTACGGTGAAGCTGGCGATATCTTCGGGATCCAGGTCATTGATGCTACGATCCGGTACACCGTCTACGATGATGAGTGGGCCGCGCGGACTGGACCCAAAGGTAGAGATACCACGTATCCAGATGTCGGAGCCATCATAGCCTGGTTCACCGCTCCGTTGCACCGCTACGATACCAGCCAACCGTCCTCCCAGTGCATTCGTCAGACTTCTCACCGGTAGCTTCAGTTCTTCCGGTTTTATTGTTGACTGCGCCCCTACGAGGCTGATTTTCTTTTGTGCACCAAATCCTACTACCACCACTTCATTCAGGCCACCTTCTTTTGCGAGCATCTCCACATTGATGTCTACTTTATTTCTCACCGTTATCTGTTGAGATTGATAGCCGATGTAAGAAAACTCAAGTATATCTGTAGGTTCCACATCCAGTTCATAGTAGCCTTTTTCATTGGTGGTAGTACCGGTGGGTGTGCCCACAATCTTCACCGTTACACCCAGCAATGGGGCGCCCAGTTTATCTTTTACCGTACCGGACACCTTCAGCTTTACCGCCGGCTTATGTACGGCAGGAGCAGCGCGGTTTTCTGCCGGCGTGATCACATACTGGGAAGGCCCCATTGGATTGAGAGTGAGATGATGCCCCTGCAATGATTTCTGCAAAAACGGGACTACTTTCTCCGGGTCCATTTGCAATACCTTATCAGGCAGGTAAATATCTTTTGCATACTTTTCGTTGAGTGCAATCCTGAGCTGGTATTTGGTATAAATTTTTTCCAGGGCATCCTTCAGCGGTATCATTTGCGTCCTGCCCGCATCAGGAGGACTGTTTCTGCTGCGTTCCTGGTTGGTTTGTTCCTGGATGCCGGCCATTGCATCCTGCGCAAAGGACGAAGTCGTAGCACTCAGTACAATGCACAGGCCAGCCACTCCCTTCAGGCAATGCCGTAGAGATCCAAATTTCATAACGGAAAAATTTTGGTTAAAGACTACATATTTGGTTAAAGACTACTTCATTAAAATGGTACAGATATCACTGCGTTACGCGTTATCATTGTTATAAATTGTCACTGTAATTATAATATGGTTTCTAAAGATGTATGTATTCAAATAGCCGCTCAGTACTTCGTTGATAAGATAGATACGTAACGTGGTCCTGGTTCGGTTTACATGATAACTATTTCAACCAATAAGGCACATAAAATCACTATACCTGCCCCACCAGGCTGCAATACGTAGGATTTTCAAAACAGGAAAATTCAGATTAAATGATTACCTGACAGGCATTTGACGACACATTGATTTAGTTATACTTATTTTGGTTGAACAATAATCCGGTTACCCTCTTTGCGCACACCTGCTTCCAGCATAGCGCCCAATGATCTGCATAAACTTACTTCATCTGTTATCAGTACTCGTCCACTGATACGGGTATCCCGGAATTTTTCTGGTTGTAATATTTCCATTTCATATCCGTAGTTCGCGCGCAAAAGATCTTTTATTTCATCTATAGATGTGTTCTCAAATTTATAATCTCCATCTTTCCAGGCAGCGTACAACTGCGGGTTTATATGATCCATCTGTATCTGACTATCTACGACCATCCCTCTTTCTCCCGGATGCACCAACAATTCCCGGTTAAAGGCAGTTGCTTTAATCAACCCTGTATTTACTACTACCGCTGTATGACGGTTACTTTCATTTACGGTGAAAGAGGTACCCAGTACTGTCACCGTCATATCCCGCATATGTACCATAAATGGCGTCTCTGCTTTTTTCACTACTTCAAAATAAGCACTGCCTTCCAGCCATATTTCACGTCCGCCCCCTTCTTTTACATCCCGCATTTTCACTAACCCTCCCGGCTTTACCCATATCCGGGTACTGTCTGGCAGCAATACCGTTTGTACGGATCCTTTTTTCGATACCAGCACTATCAAAGGCGTCTGCCGGGAGCCTGCATGCATAAACAGGTAAGTACCGATTCCTCCTGCCAGTATCAGTATCAGGATGGCCGCAGCATACTTCAGCCAGCCAAACTGTTTTACCGGGGACATACGATGATCCACTGCCGATAATCGCGCCATTACCTGCTGCCAGCTTTGATCTGCATCTGCAGCGGTGATCTTTGTTGCCAACTGCTGGTCGAAGATGTCTTTTATCTGAAAATACAATGCCTGATTATCGGGGGAAGCCTTTAACCAGGCAGCCACCAGGGCTGTTTCTTCGGGACTTGCCTGTCCGTCTATGAACTTAATTAAAATCGTATAATCCAAGTCGTTCGTATTGTAGTGTGGTGACATGTCATTTATTTAGACGACAAGAGGATAATTTCTACGTACCCGATTTTATATTTTTTTTCAGGAAGAAGAAAGATGGGCAAAAACGGGACTACAGGCTACAATAAAATAAAAGAGAACAGGTAATTTACCCTACGGACCATTCCTCTCAGCTGCTTAATGGCCTTATATAATTGTGTTTCTACGGTACGGGAAGAGATACCCATGGCAGCGGAGATTTCGCCGGTTTTAAGCCCCTGTAGGTAACGAAGCTTCACCACTTCCCGGCATTTAGGAGGCAATTCCTCTATGGCCCTCCATACGCTGGCCTCCAGGTTGTCCTGCTCCAGCAGGCTTTGCCGGGACCCATCCGGATTAAAATAATCCAGTTCAGCGGCCGTTAGCGCCGGCAAGGCTGCATTCACATAGCGCTGATGCACAGCCTGGTGCTTAATATAATCCAGGCAACTGTTATGAATACTTCGAAACAGATAACTTTTGATATTGGTGGTAATGTGCAGGGACGCACTTTTCCGGTGTACTTGTACAAAAACATCCTGTACGATGTCCTCAGCAGTTTCGCGCAATACATACTTACAGGCATAAGCCAGGAGAACTGCGTAGCACTCTTTAAATACCAGCTCAAGATCGGCAACGGCTGGCTGTAATAACGTGGTGGCTTTATACCCTTCCTCTACAGGCTCCCCCATGGCTTTACAAAAGTGTTTTGAAACAATTCATCCAAGATAATGATAATAATATTAATATACAATACGTAGAACAGGCGCATCAACAATGCAGGGTAAACAGGACATAGCAATAAAAATGTTGCAATTATGCATACGCAAATCCGCCTGTCAGATACCTGCTTTGGTGCTTCGTCTTTCCAGTAGCAGGGTATCACGCCAATGGTCCCCCATTTTACCGATCTTTTCCCGTATGCCTACCTCTCTAAAGCCATTGGATTTGTGGATCTTTATACTGCCGGTATTTTCTGGAAAGATACCAGCCTGAAGTGTCCAAATACCATTTTCTTCGCTCGCCTCTACCAGCTTTTGCATTAAAGCTTTTCCTACCCCTTTCCCATTTGCCTTCAAAGCTACATACACGCTTACCTCTGCTACACCTGCATAAACACATCTGTCGGAGACAGGAGTAAGTGCGGCCCAACCAATCACCTGGTCATTTTCTATTGCCACCATACGACAAATGGTCAGGTGAGATTTATCCCAATCTTCCCAGGACGGAGCAGTAGTTTGAAATGTTGCATTTCCGGTAGAGATACCTTCCTTATAAATTTGGAGGACACTTGCTGCATGATCAGCTGTCATTGAGTAAATGGTCATAGCTTGTAAGTTGATCTTTACATAACAATTTTAAAAACTGCCTGATCTGAATAATTTAAGAGAACGATATCTTTTATTGCCTTGCTCTTAATACGTGCCCAGGAGGCATCTCACTAAATTAAAAAAATCAGCTATCCGGTTGATTTTTCTCTTTTCCTGATACTACACGTGACGGTGCTGGTTTCGTTGGTGACGATATGGATAAATACAATCAGGTACCCGGCTATCTGCTGAGTACCTGATCGTTGAAACGGAGGCAGGGCTCGAACCTGCGTCTATCCGGATAAGTGCCGGAAGCTCTACCACTGAACTACTCCGTTAGTTATGTTCAGGAAACAACGGCTTAGTGTCTTTCCCTGAAAAGTATTTATGCTGTTTTAATATTTTTGCAAGATAGGGATTTGAAACGGTGACACCATGTACCAGTTCTGGTGTAGGTCGGAAAGGCACTACTCCATGGGCTCTTGGTGCTATCCAGCCGGATTTTTCCGGATCGAGTCCCGCTGCTTTGCAGGCTTCCAACACCATAGCAAGGTTGCAGTTTGCTTTTCCCGAAAACACTTCCCAGGGAAGCGGCAGCGTATTCCACACAGGAAGGTTTGGATCTCCGGTACTACCTGTTGATTGATGCCAGGCAGCCACATCTCCCGCTATCAGCCGCATCGCTTTTCCGAAACACATCTCCTCCAGCACAAATTCCATTCCCAGCGCATAGATCAGGCTCATCCAGTTGTCTCTTGCCTTATTCCAGGCATTGGCGGTATTGTTCCAGGTAGTAGAATCATTCCCCAGCCGAACCGTCATGGTGGCACGGTTAAAATCATTCTGTGCCCAAAGTTCTCCTAAAAAAACGGCTACCTGCTCCAGCAGGGAAGTCCACTTGCCAAGTAATGCACCCTGCTGCTCACCGGATAACTTATCCAATACCTCCGGGCTCGCATATACCTGCGCTATTGCCCACCAATTGGTAGTCTTCTCACCCCGCAGGCAACGCTGAAAAAGCATATCAGCAATTTCATCGTAAGGCCGTTGTTGTCCACTCACCGTAAATTCGCTACGGAGATTACAACGGGCAGTATAATAGGCGATGAAACAAGCGCTGTTTACATCCGCCATAAAATCTTCTTTTGAAATATCTTCCGCAAAAGCATGCTTACCTGCCCGTTGGAAAAAACTTTTTTTCCGTTCCCTGATCAGGGTATTCAACTTCTTTTCCAGGAAGCGCAGGCAACGAAACAGTTTATTGTACTGACGTCTGGAAATATCAAGGCCGGCAGCCGCTCTTTCCTCACGATTCAGCCGATCCGTTTTATAATCATTAAATCCGGGGTTCTTATGTATCAATGGACTAACGATGGCTATAAACGCCACGACTACGTCCGGATCATCATAGGCATCTGCCCCGGGTGTAATGTCCTGTTTAAACAATTCGATCGCTTTACGCACCTGCTTTTCCGCACCTATTACTTTTGCAAACTGTTCCAGCATAGCCGTGTACTTCCACACCGTATTGCGTAAGGCTGTTGCCACCGCTTTTTGCAATATCTCCGCTTCAGCTGCGTTCAAACGGGAACCCAGCACATCCTGTATCAGGGCGGCTACGTCTTCCGGTCTTTTCCGCAGATGAATTGTTTCATATAGTGCTTCCAGTGTCAAGGCAAATAGTTGTTTAATCGTAAGTTAAAAAAAATGTATGTACCTCTTTATTTTTTCTACCAGCAAATAATAAATGCTGCGATACAAAGATGCATACCCTACTGCGCAACTGACCTGCGCAGTATATTTTATTTTTAAAAAGGAGGAATTTTTTATTTTACCTCAGCATAACAGGAATCAAGTTGAAACTAAATGCCCATACACTCGCGTTTGTCATTCTCAAATCCCTACTACACTAGCTTTGAATATTATACAATACACCATACACTCCCTTTAGATAATCTTCAATCTGCCCAAAAACTGGTTCCCCGGATTATGTTATATTTATAGTAATCAAAATAATCTTCCATGGCAAAACAAATGTCTATCATTCCCTTTACGGGAAAACTCGGCCCTCTCATTGGGTATAAGCGCAATGGCAGCTACTTCCTGCGCAGCATGCCTCAAAGCGTGCAGCAAACGGCTGCTACCCGCCGCGCATCCCGGCGCTTTGGCATCGCCAGCAGGAAAGGCGCTTTTATCCGTCATGCTTTCTACAGCAACCTGGATATCCATTGTGATGGCGGCCACATCAATCGCCTAAACAGGCTGCTCATTGCTGCCGGCGATCATCACGCGGCCCTAACCGGCTTCCGCTTCAATCAGTATACCGGAGTAGATCGTTTCTTTCCGGTGGCTCCCCGCCTCTTGAGTAACGGGATATTAAATATTCCAGCACAAACCATCGCCGGGCATAAAGGTATTGCCGCACTGGAAGTAAAAGTGATCGCAACGCGTATTGATTTTACATCACGTCAGGTGGCGGGCACCGAAACGGTGACGCTAATGATAGCCCCGGATACCACTTTCCAGGAAACAAATGTTTCACTGGACGTACCCGGGCAGGGCTCACTGGTAGTCGTTTTCCAGGTAAGAGCCATGCACAAAGATGGCCCATCCGGCAACAGAAAATATATGGCTGCCGATATCATTGCGGTGGCAGCGCCACAAATACCCAAATATGCTCATAAACGTACCTACCCCAAACGGACGAAATTGCTTCCCAAACTTACCTATACACACGCATATCCAGCTGTCATTCAACTGGAATAAAGCCATCTTGCCCCCGGAGATATTTTGATAAATAACCCCTTTATACCTGCTTTCTTTCAATAGTACATCTCTTTCCGCAGCTACAGCATAGCACTGAAGCAGCCCTGCTATGGCCACTTCTCACCTCTATCCATTTGCTGAATCAATTTCATCCCGGTTACACATCCGGACGTCCCTCCCGCATCAAGTCCACCTCTACTGCACTGCTTCTATAGGTGCTAAGCATAACCTCGGGATAGTCTACATAATGAAAAGGTAAAGAATGCTCTAAAGGAATATATCACTGGAACGGTGCCACTGCAAACCGTTTACAAGCCTACCGATAAAGCAGCAGCACTGATTGAAATATTACGGCAACTACATTTATGGGGAAAGAAAAAATATGCCGGAATATTACCAGATGGTTAATCCTTTTTATTCACTTATCTGATTCATTTCCACATGGCTGTTCATTTAACTTATGAGCCTAACGATAAATACACAATGCATATTATTTAACGGCAAGTAAAGAATTTGAATTTGTGCCACAACCTGTGGCACAATTACCCTAGTCTTATCATTTGAACAAACCGATAGGGATAAGCTCTTTTGAACTTTCAGAAATTATTCCTGACAACCTCGCACTCCTATCTTCTTTTTTTGGGAGTGTTTTGTGAAGTCTACGCTTGATAATGCCGAGCGTTTATTGCTAAATGTGATACTGCTGAAATTATGTATTAGTTGATAGCCTGGCTCAATCAACTGTAGAAGAATATTTTAAGTGCAGATCACTAGTGCAATATCGAAGCAGGGAAAGATTTTAAATTGGAGAAATTCTATTGTACAATATAAAAATGCCTTATTCTAAAACTGCTGTACCATGCTACTAATCCTATAAGCCATCAAAACCATTCATTAATTAGAATTACTTATTCTATTCGTAATCCGGAATATTATCACCCCTGAATATTAAACAGGCATAACCAGTTTATGCCTCATAGTACCGAATATAAAAAGGGCTTTGATTATTTCCCTGATTAAATAAGTACCAAAGTTTTCTATCTATTTTTTTCAACCGATATCCATTAACCCACAAATAAAGTGTATGAAAAGAAATGTTCAGTTGTTTTTTAGTATAATGATTCTTCACCTGCTGTTTGCAACAGCATGTACAAAGAAAGAATTAGCTCATGCAGATGCCGTAAAGGATTTGACCGATACGAAAAATTTCCAATTACGCATTGGTGGTGATGGAGCATATGATGTTCTTGGTCATGGATATGATGTAACAGGCGAGTATGCAAATGCCTCCTCTGCCGGTTTCGCTGTGCTCGATATCCAAAAGATTAAAAATGAGAACCCAACAATACTGATAAGTGAAAATGCTCGCACGCAGGAGTATTTGGAAGAATATGCAGAAGATGGTGTACAATATTCTTCAAAAATATCGAACAAGGTGACAGTGACGACAGGCTTCTCTGTATTCAGTGCTTCAATTAGCAATTTTTTTAGCTCCTCTGAATCTTTTAATTCAAAATATATTTATGGGAGCTATAATTTAACAATTAAGCAAAAGAGAGTGCGATTAAATGCCATTAACGATACACTGATTAACTATCTTTCAGCCAATTTTAAGTCGGCATTGCAAACAATGACAGCGCAGCAATTGGTTGCAAATTATGGAACACATTTGTTACTTGATATATACACAGGTGCTAAGATGGAGATAATATACCAATCAGAGACAACTAACCAGAGCCGCGAAACGGCAGCAAGGGCCGGTATAAAAGCAGGTGTCAGCACGATATTCGGAATTGATATCAGTAATGACATTGATAAAAATGAAGCAAGGCAGAATTTTTCAAAAAAGCTTTCCTACAGAACCAGAGGCGGGGACCCGACTATAGGATTAGTAGGTGAAATAAATCTCGATCAGAATACGCCGAAAATAAATATTGCAAATTGGCAAAGCAGTGCGACTCCTGCTAATTCAGTTTTAGTTGATTTTGGCCCAAATGGTCTTGTACTTCTTTATGATTTAATAAAGGATATAAATAAAAGGGCAGAGGTGAAGAGTTATGTCGACAAATACATTAGCGATCATCAGGCAAAGCTTATTTATCAAAGAGTTCCTATCGTTTCATACGTAGCCCAGGGCACAGGAGGACATTATTTTACGCCTTTGAATGTTCCTCAGATTTCCGGCCCCGGATATGTATTTAACAGAGAGGGGGTGGCCTTTTATGCTCACAACCGGCCAGTTCCGGGAGGAGTTCCTATATATGTATACAGAAGTCTTACTTCTGATGATCACTACTACACCACGCTGAATGTTCCTCAGATTTCCGGCCCTGGATATTTATACAGCAGAGAAGGAGTTATTTTTTACGCTTATGGTACCCCTTCTATTGGAACAGTTCCGCTTTATTCCTACCAGGAGGTTAGTTCAGGCCAACATTATTTGTCAACAGATAATATACCGCAGATTATTGGCCCTGGTTATGTTTTTAATAATGAAGGTGTTTTATTTCATGTTTTCAAAACAGGAAATTAAGCGCTTTGCGAAAGCCATTTACACGTAAACTGTTTTAAATTCTCCCTTAAAAACTGGAGGACCTTCCTGACGCGATCTTGTAAGTAATTTAAATGGGGGAGCATTAAAAGACTGGTACTAAATTATACAGCTAACGTCAACGCTCTCTTTCGATATCGAACCCCAAGGATAAACGAAGTTATCCGTATTATATCTGGGTTGGATAAGGCTTTCAGCGAAAAAGAAAATGGGACAAGCGTAGATATTTCTAGCTTGTCCCATTCAGTGATCCCCTTGGGATTTCCGGTGTGAAATTCATCTTTACAGATGATGACACAAGACTACAATAACTCTATGGTTTTCAATATTCTATAACTCCTTATAGGCGTTAAGGGAATTACCTTTACAAGAGCCGACATAGTTTTTATAGAGTAAATTATAGAGTATGATGTTACCCATTAAGCCCGTATGCACCAAAAGGATGTGTGCAAAGACGGCACCAGCATTATTTTTCTTCAGTACTGTTATTCCATTGACAAACGCACCTTACTAAACACCAGAATATCCATTCCGCCGGGATTCTGGAACCGCAAAAAGCTACGCATTGACGATAGCCTACCCGCCCGTTACTCCTCAAAGGGAACGATACTGCAATCCTTTGTTTTCTATTATATCCCGCCACCATTGCGGTGTGAAACCCTGCAATCTCGGATATTTTCTAAATTCCTCGATAAATGGTTCAAGAGTAGGTTCTTTATCTGAGAAAATTTTAGGATTGTCAAAATTGTATTCTACCTTGTATGTTTGATCTGGATAGATTATTAACAAGTAGCTAAACCATGTGCCTTCATTCGGACTCTGCTCATAAATATGCTTTTTAACTTTATTCATGAGTTTTACCGCAGATTGATCGCCATCATACAAATAGTAGGTCAACTCAAATCTGTTCCTTTCATTTTCGTTACTAAAATAAAACCCTTTCATCCCCATGCCGCCAATATCTTGCCCTTCTATCTCAATTCTTGTCCAGCCAGATCCTGCTTTTGATCCTTTCAGGTCTTGCAGAACCAAATCAACAACTTCCTTTATTTTAGTATAAAGGAAAAAATCACTATAATCTTTACTTCTTATTATAGAAGTGCTTTCCAAAATTCCCCCTTTAATTTCACTATCGACAATTCTATCAGGTGAATTGTCGATTTTAAGGGCAGTCTCCAAATAATAATCCCAAAATTCAATTCGCTTTTGGATGCTTCCCTCATTTAGAAATGGACTTCCACCTGAATAAGCATTGGAAGCGAAAAAGTCGGCATTCCAATCTTCCCAATCAAATATATTGTCATCCTGACCTTCATATTCTTCAATATTCAATATACCTGCAGAACCGGTATCCAGGCTGCGACACAGGGACAAACACGCCAGGGCCAGGTCTGACAATGGCCGCCTATCTATACTTTCGATATAGTTCTTATTTTGCTCATAGATCAATCCAAAATCATTTATCCCTTTTTTATACAAAGTACTCTCGGTTTTCTTTAGAATACCCCAAAGTTGATTGTCATTGATATGCAACTCAGTAAAAGCAAATTTGCAACATGCGAGAAATATTTTGTTTATCTTTTCTGGGTCTTTAATTTCCCCCGCAATCTGGACCCTTTTTGTCAAGGGTAAATGCCCATTTGGATAAGTACTTAGATTTATTCGTTCTTGCTCAATGATATTCGATAGCATTGTTTTAAAGTTTATACAAAAAAAATAAGGAAAGTTGTAGCTTAAATAGTTATCTGGATTAGCACTTTCGAAATCCGTTAATCAAACGCAATACAGTATAGCATTTAAGGCCAGCGACGGTTAGCGCAATTTAATATTTATATTGCTAACCGCGAGGCTCACTTTTCTACCCTTACTTATCTTTTCACAACTTTACCACTAAAAACAAAAAAACCTTGTAGAATCAGCTTCTACAAGGTTTCAAAGCAGCATCCAATTCAACTACCCTGCCTTTATCTTCACATATATACCGGCAGCAGTCATAAAAACTCCTGCTGGTAATCACTTTGCTAATCATTTGTCAGCCAGTATCGGACTGGCTACTTATGCTATAACCTAATTCCTAAGATTCGTTGGCTCCACTTCTTTAATTCTTACTATATCACTTTTCCTCGTTGGCGTAATTGACATTATTTCTCTGTCATGATATATCTTATATATAAGATCGATATCTTTATTTAAGAATGTGTACTTTATATTCACTTCCTGCGAGTTCCTTGTTATTTTTTTCAACCGCCACCCCTCGCCCCAGAAATATCTAATATTCACAGGGATCAGCTTTACCGATTCATCCACTTGTATTGACTGCCCATTCTGTAATATATTTTTTATAATTGTCTGATCTATTGCCAGCTCCTTTAAATACTCAAGGTGTGCCTCTCCATTATTTAGTTTGTAACCATCTGAATGATTCTTCGCTAAAAACCTATTATCAATAGTGTCCTTCCAAGGGAAAAATAATGCCTCCTCATCCTGATAATAAAAAACGATATACCCTTTTTGATTGCGGATTACATCCTTTTGGGGAACAAGCAAGGCCCGATTACAGGACATRCAAAAAAAGAGCAATCAGGAGATTAAATATATTTTCATAATGATCTATTCCACAAAATGGTTTAAGATAAAATTATTTCCCTATTGTTGTCCGGCTCGAAGATCCTTACCCCACTTATTCCAATGTATTTAGTGGATAATGGGTGTGGGAAAACTGATCTGTTCACTATATCATTAGGCCCTACCGCTTTTTTTGCTTCTGCAGTTTTATACCAGTAACTGAGTTATGTATAGGAATTTACTTTTGCCAAAAGGAACGCTAGAAAACGCTCAATTTCACGTGGGCCAATAGCCATAAAATAGTCATAAATAGTATCGGAGAAAGGAGCAGCAGCACAACTACAAAAATATTACCTACGACTTTTTGAGTACGGGTTTCCTGATTAAATAGGGCTAATGCTTCTCTAAATTTCTTTTTAGTCAATCCTTTTTTTGTCATTAAATAGATACCAAAACAATAGAGTAATAACAAAGGTAAATATACTATCTCCGAAAGCCTTCGGGCAAATAAAGCCACAATATACAATGCAAGCGGTAATGCTAAAAACAAATTTACAACCGAAAGATATAGCAGAGCTGTATCAGCAGCACCTTTCCGCCTTATCTTACGACAGACTTTGTACATATGAATATATAAGTATCTAGAAAAAAGATGCATATTGTATATAATAAGAATGCAAAAATAGTTTTTTTCATGAAACTATCTTTTTGTCAAAAATTCCTTGATACCTGTCACTGAAGCCGAATCAGAGGTTCCGCCGGTGCAGATATTAATTCAGTATCATCAATTCCTATTGCAGCTTTCAGCGGATCTAAAGCTCCAGCAGCATCCAATAAACCATATATTGCAAAGCCCCCTACTAATACTGGGTTTGTAAGAACTACAACTGATAAAACAACTGTCACCGTAGCATCAAAGACATCCTTGCGGCTAAGCCCCTCTCCTTTGACAAAATATTTGTTTCCCAGATTTAAGCCAGTAAGTGCAATCCCGGCCCATCCCAATCCTTTTGCCGTTTTATTTATGCCTTTAAGGCTTTCTCCAAGATTATATAAAGCTCTTTTATTACCTGCGGCTGCTTTTAGCTGATTTAAAAGGTGCGCCTGTGTTATCCCTACAAAGGTAGATGCACCGGCCAATGAATAATTTATCCAATCCTGAGCTGTGGTTTCACCATTAACGATACTGCTGTAATAAGTATAATGATAATCATAGCTGTTCGATTTGCCAACAGATACTTGCTGGAGAGACCCTCCATACATTCCTCCACCTACCCAACCGTTTGTTCCATAATTATAATATGCTTCACCACCATTTGGCATGGGTATTACATATACATCGCCCGGCTGCGGATTAGTAGGTACCGGTCCCCTTGACGTATCCAGGCCCAATGGATCACTATATAGCAGCGGATTATTAAGTGCAAAATTATAAGGATTATTATCCGGGTGAATTTCAGCTAAAGGATCCAATTGTAAGAAGCGTCCCAATTGATGATCATAAGATCTGGCATTAAAATCATACAAATCAAGCCCCCCACCAGATTTAAATTCCTCCGACTGAATTTCATTGCCATTATATTTTAAACGATTCTCGGAATAATTTTCCCCTTTCATAGCATTTCTGCTGATTCCTGCCATCACTAAGCCAAATGGATAAAAATGCGTTTCTTCCAATAGTGGCCCTCCTGCATGTGTTACCACTATATTATCAAAATAGATATCTCTTTTTTCTTCATTAGTAGTGTATACATAAAAGAACCCAGATTTCTTTATTATTATATCCCCTGAGCCTAATACCTGAATTTGATCAGGAACTGCCTTTACCTGTTTTACAGCTGAATTATCATCTACCAAGTTAAATTGATCATCAAACAATACATAATTCAGATATGATTTTAGATTATTGATTTGATTTTGTGATTGATCCTTGTCCTTCAGATGTTGGTAGGTATCGTTTGTGAAATTAGTTGCAAAGGAAGATGCCCCTTCTGTGAGTCCTCCATGTATACCTCCCGAGTTATTATCTCCATTGAAGACCTGAAGAAGAGATGCCAACATCTCTGGTTGTGTAACTGTCCCATTAACCGGTGCATTTGATTTATAAAATGCCTGAGTACTCACTTTCAAAGTGTCTCCAGCCATAACGCGAAGTACCAGAGAAGGGCCCACTTTTGCTCCATTATCCGCATTTAATTTGGAAACAAAGGCATTTGTTGATGTGGTACCCGTATTAGGATATCCTATGGGCAATGGAGTTCTTGTTTTATCTACATTATCAAATAATACATTTTCTTTCGCTGCCGAGGCTGATTCCATGGTTGCTACATAAGAACTTATTTCACTATTTTCGGTAAGAACTACCCTCACATTACCCAAGTGATCTTTCTCAAAATAATCATACGCAAATGCGGGCGGCAGTCCTGTTTTATATATAAGTCTAACCCTGCCCTCCTCGTGTCCAAAATATTGTAACGTGTCTTGCTGGTATGTRAATCCACTCATGTAGTCAGTTACTGTAACCTTTCCATTAGGAATTGTATTATCGGTTACAATTTTCTTTAATTTGGTTCCACTTGCATCATACAAGTAAGAGATAGTCCCTTTATCCTTAATCGAAATTGTCTGGGGTAAATTCAGGTAATTATATACAATACTAGTTATATCCCTATTCTTATCCTTGTTTACATTTCCATCGGCATCATAGCCATAGCTATCCATGCTTTCAATAGCACCTTTAAAATCCCCTAATCTGCTTTTAACAGGGCTCTTATCTACTACGCTATCCAGTCTATTAGTCATTCCCTTATAGGTATAAAGCAGCTTATCCATCTGAACTTTAGATATACCATCCATCCCATTTTGGTTCATTGTTAAAATGTTCCCATTCTCATCATAAGTGAGGTTATCAACAGAAAAATCATTTTTATCAACTCCCCAGGTAGTCCCAGTACTATTCTGTTCTGAAAAATCTGCTTTCAATAAGCGATTTACAGCATCATAGTCATAACCATAAGCTCGGGCTACACCATCACTTTTGCCTTTCCATTTTATACCGGAAACATTCCCATTATACTGATTTTTCAAGAAGCCATTATCATAATCCAGTTCCTGCCCAAACCAATTCTCTCCACCCGTGTTTACAAAATTCTTATTAATACCAGATAACCATCCCCGTACGTTATATTCATAGGTTAGCGCGTCTAATGCACTGTTGTTAACTACATTGAGCTTTTTAATCTTCAAACGACCAAGCTCATCATATTCATTATCAGCTACGGTGCGCTCTGTATTTACGTCGCCATTCAGCCGCTTAATTATTCTCTTAACCCTCCCCATGGGGTCATAAGTCATTTTTGTCAGAATTCTGATATCAGGAACTACAACACTTCTCAGATTTCTATGCCGCATATAATTGCTAAGAATGCTTCCATTGAAGTTGTATAAGTTTGTTGAAATATCCTTCCCACCTGTTATATTCTCCGTAATTACCTGTATAGGCCGACCTTTATTATCATAATAAACAGTACCTGATATCCATTGATTCGTGCCGACAACACGCAACTTTCCACCTGTAACAAGACCGTTTGTCATATTACTGAAAGTGGAAGGTTTTTCTGCATATGGATCATCCGAGGAAGGCTCCTTCAAATCATCAATAAAGCATGGATTTGCTCCCGTAAAATTATAATTATCATAGAAATCATAGGTTAAGGGAATTAACTTTCCTTGATCAAGATTGGGCAATGGATTGTTAACATTTAATGTTATTTTCCCATTATTACTATTAGGCTTTATTTCAGCATTCATTTCCGCATTAGCACCCGTCTCAAATCCATTCTCAAATGTAATGCTATTGGTGGCATTATATTCCTGTCTCCCATCATGGGAAGATACTACCAGATCTGCCACGGCAGGGAAAGTATACTCAATAGTTCCGACGCTAACCGCAGAAGTATTCATGCTTTTTTGTAAACTATCTCTACCCAATGTCGACCCATACAATCCTGTCATTATTTTACGATTTATCGCATCGTAAAATATTACCATCCATTGCTGTTCCTTATTTCTTAAATTACCGTCACGATAGAATACAAGCCGGTCACGTTTGTCATACACTAACTCTGTTGAATCTGCACCTGGCAGCTTTTTCATGACCATCCTTTCCCTGTTATCATAACGATAAAAATAGCATAACCCGTCGGCAACTCCGCTCGTAATTGACCAATTGGTTTTAATTAGATTTACTGCCTTAGGTGGAATAACTGCGCACAGATTACCTACTTTATCATATACATAGTAGGTACATAACCAGCTATCATGTCCATCGGGAGCATTTTTTATCATTGCAGTTTTCTTCAAAATCAATTTGCCATCCAGATCTTTAAATTCAATTTTATCATTTCCATTCTCATCTTTTACTAAATTTTTAAACAATTTATTTACCGCATAACTCTGTGTGCTAACCGGAATAATGCTATTTCCTGTCATAGTCCACATCCGTACATTATCCGCAGCAGTATTTGATAAATACTCATATCCATGAGGCCTGTTCCCACCATTACGCGCCCAGTTATTACCCGCTTCGTATGTTTTTAGTATGCGATTCAATGGAGAAGCATCATAGGCTATTTCCCTATAATAAATATTCTCGCCTATAACACCAGGGTTTAATGTCTGAGACTGATAGAAGGAAGTTTGATTGTTAAACGGATCTGATTTGAATTTTCCATTATTAAGGCCTTGTGAGGCATACGGAAGATACTGGTACTGTTCTCTACCAAAATCGTCATAAACGATAGGTTTAATCAAGTCATTTCCACTTCCGCTTGCTCCTTTATTCACGACTTGTAAAGATCTCCCTAATCCATCAATGTACTCTGTAGTCTGTTGAACCTCGTTTATGCCACGCGCCGGATCAGTTACAACATTAGGATCCGCTATTGGAATAGATGGCAACCATGTACGGACGTAATTTATAATGGTAGTATTATAAGCGGCGGGATTGGAAGTTCCTTGTGCCACCGGTCGTGTATTTCCGGTTGGCTTATTCTGCCCTTTCAAGAAGCTAATGTTCGCAAATAATAATAAGCCAACAAAAACCGGTCTTGCACAAATATAGATTTTCATATTCTTGAGTGATAGAATGTTAATCATTAAAAGGCAGGGTACAGTTCTCCTGCAAACTGAGCAATGGAGGTTTGAATGATCCTTTTTTAACAGCAGGAAACCTATTGCGTTATTGGTTGTTTATATTGATAACTGTATTGTCTTAAGATTTTTTTATCGTTGTCTCTGATAAGCTTTAAACGTCCAAAATCGTCGTATTCATAATAGGTTACTTTACCTTTAGAATCAGTTTCACTTGTAATACCTATCGACGGCCTAAACGTATAAGTAATGACACTTGTACCAGGGCTAACCAGCCCTGAGCGTATTTTGGCTATTTCGTCCCTTAATTGTTGATCTGAACCAGGGTTGTTTAAAATATTCTGATTCACAAAGTTCTTAACTGTATTGTAGTCACTTCCCGTAATTTTAGCTACCGGATATTGATTATTGTATCCCCACAAATAGACATCATGTGTATCCAATGATTTGGCCTGTTCCTGAATATTTCCGCTGCTATCATACTTCAGGTACGAAAACCTTTCTTCCAGTATTCCTTGTCGTAGAATAAAAATCTTCTCAGGTGCGACAATATTGTTTCCCCAGTTTCTGAAGTAAATATTTTTTGAACTTAAAAGTTCTGTACCATTATAGTCTTCTTCCATTAGTACCGGATCATTGATGTTCTTGCCTATCAATTCATTCACTGCAGCTGCATTTGATGCAGGTAGCTTAGAGCGATCAATGTCTAAAGGGTATTTTTTCACTTTAATAATGCGCTCATTCCTGCTATTTATACTTTCTATTTTAGTGGGTAATAAATGTGACAAATTATCGTATGAAAATGTTTGCGTTGTACTGATTCCATTCATCCCATTGTTATCAAATACTGTGTTAGTAAAAGATTCAATATATATACGTTTGCAGTATATATAATTCCGCATTACATCAAACGCAATAAATTCATCATACGAAGGAGGAGTAGACATACATTTTGAATCATATCTTTTAGCTACTGTATAACCAGAATAGAGCTCAAAAAGTCTTGAATCTTCATTGTATTTTGTCTCTTCTTTTTTTACCGATATAAAGCTATTATTTCTTTTTATAAAATAATGCTGCAGCGTTTCTTTACCATTCATGTAACCACTATTTGTTAGAGTGGCCCCTAAAATCTCGGATCCCACTTTTATCTCTCCCGGGCTATCGGGTGAAACTTCGAATCTGTGCTCAATACCACCATTTTCGAAATTCTCACCAAATGATTCAATTACGCTATTATAGCTGATGTTGCTACCGGAAAAGTTGTACAAATTAATCAGAGAAGAAGATGACAATTGCATATACTGACAAACCCCAGTACATTGAATACCGCAGTCAACACCCACCTTAAAAGGAGCCAGATACTTTGGCGCGAATAAATAATATCCACTCGAACGGGTAAAATCAGCAAGCGAGGCATAATAAAATTTCTTAACTGTTGCTTTCCCTGCAATTGGATCTCTGGTATATACTTTATCCAACACCACTCCGCCAGTTAACTTATTGGTTCTAATTATACTAGTGTCAGGTCTGGTGTAATGGAGTAAAATTTGTCCGTTCGAATATTGTCCATATGATGTTATCTTCAATATATATTTTGACTTAGCATCGAGGCTTACACCTGAGGTAACAGTAGGATTATCCTTATTCATAGTATCATAAAACAACTCCGCTCCATCTGATAACCGAATAAAACTARCCATTGACTGCGCATGAAAATCTTCATCTTCCGGGTTCCCGCTAAAATAGTAGCTGGCACCTACCATTCCATCCTGTGAATTCTCAATATAAATGGTATCAGAATAAGCTGTAATGGGGGTACTAAAACCAGAACCAACTGTAGCTGCACTGGTTACAAGTGGTTTTGGAGGAGATTGTTTTTCTGTATATACGGTGGCACCAGTATATAAGAGCGAATCATATCCTCCTGTAGGATATGTTATTTTAGAAAGCATTCCTTTTGCAGTCAACGAGGGATCTGGCTCACGGTTGGCAGCAGCATCAGGAAACAGATTTCGATACTGACCTTCCACTGGAGGTAAAAGTGACTGATTACCACTTCCGTTAAAATATCCAAAATGGTCTTGTGAATAAGATAGCCGAGCTGCAACTCCATTTATGTCATTGTAATCAAATGAATGTACTAATTCATTCAGCTTCAATTTATCCCACTCTGAAACCTTTGTAAGAAATGGTCTCAGAAGCAACGTAGAATCCTGGAAGCTATACACATTAGCGATAGGAGCCTTTGCATATGTATACTGGAACTTGAAACTTTTAAATGGTTTATTCAGATCATCCGGTAAATATATTAAGATACTATCTTGCAAATAATCGTATGGTAAATCCCGCCTTCCTGTATAGGTGAATCGCATCTGCAAATTATTCGAAGTTTTGATCTGGCTTAAATAAATGCTGTTTATAGTTGCTAAAGATTTACATTCAGAAGATGGTACCTCCGGACATTGAGTAAAACATGGACTTCCAATATTTACTTTCCTAGTTAGTGTTTGAGTAATCCCGATTGCGTAGTTATAAACAGTACATGGTTTATAGGTAAACTCAATTGAATCACCATTTGGGTGCTTTATTTTTGTCAGGTACCAGGCGGTTGTAACAAAATCATTATAATTTTTAGCACAGGATTCTGTTCCTATTGAGTTATTTTTTGATGACTCAGTAGCATTTGAACCCCCAAAATAATAAGCAGTACCATTAGGTTCTGTTATCTTAAATATACTGCCATTACTAAGGCTTTCTATTTTGATAGTCGTTTTTTGCAACTGTACTACATTACTTCCATTCAAGATAAACCTACCTCTATTCCCATTAAAGTTATAGGAGAAAAAATCAGGCGCAACATCCCATCCGTCATTATTAGCATTGCTGGCAGTACTCAGATAGTTAAGCAATTCGTTATTTAACTGAGTAAAATCATTAGGGATATTGAGTTTATTACTTTTTTCATCCGGATCATCTTTTACATTACGGGTAATTACTCCACTTCCGTTTAGTACCCATGTCATCCCTGTTCTTGTCGCAATTTCATCTACCCTAATGCCATTCGAGGCATAAGTTAGCTGTATCGGATATTTAATATTTTTAGTTTCTATATTATAAATCGGAACTTCAAGCATTGGTGTCCCAGTATTTAGTCCAACATTAATACCTCCATATTTAGTCATAGCAAAAGACTGTGGCGAAGGGGGCAATACTTCCGGTAATTTTCCTGCGTCATGCTGAGCATTGCCGGTCTGCGCTATAAGTATAGGCAGGCATAGAGATAAAATAAATAATACTTTCTTTCTCATCAGAGAGGTTACTACTTTATTAATGATTAACAAACAACAAATACCGGTATAGTGTAAAATTCATAGATCCCCATGATAACTTAGGCCTTAAATTTATCTAGACTGCTAGTAGTACAAATAGCCCTTCCATTATCCGAAAAGTAGATTAATTTTATATTCTATAGGGTATATAGGTTATTTCACGCAATAGTACTAAAGTAAAATTGAATCCACAAATCTAGTTTAAAATAAACATTACCTTCATGTCAAAAAGTAAATAGAATACCCTT